>CAYSKU010000001.1:0-7333 GCA_964431775.1 uncultured Ruminococcus sp.
GCTATCACTCCTCTGTCGGAGATCTCCATCCAAAACGGCGGCGCACCGGTCGAGATACCGGACTTCACACGCGGTATGTGGACACATCGTACCGACAAGAACCACGGCTTCTACGCGCTGGATAAGTGATCTGTCGGACAAGCGATAGACGATAAGATATAACGAAAAGCAGGTGAGCGACCGTTGGTCGGTAGCTCACCTGTTGTTTTTGCAGACCGCACGCTGTCGGCTGAAATAATGCCTGTGCAGACCGCTTGTGGTCTATAGACTTTTTGTTCTGCCGAAAACGCCCGTTTTCTTACATATTCAGCTTCACGAACGCCTTATGCGACTGCTTGCCTCTGTCACGGCACAGACGATGATGAAGCAGAGGAGCTCGGCTGCTACGACCGCGGCACCTGTTTGAAGTGAGAATATACACGCCGCAAAAAAGCCGACAAGAAAGCTCACGACCGACACCACGGCAGATATAACGACCGTCGTCCCAAAGCTCTTCGTCAGCCGCATGGCGGTCAGTGCCGGAAAGATTATCAGCGCGGAGATCATTATAGATCCCATCATCTTCATACCGACAACGATAGTTACACCTGTCAGTACGGCAAGCACAGTCCCGAAAAGCTCGGTTCTAAGTCCGACCGCTCCGGCAAAGGTCTCGTCAAAGGTGACGGAAAAGATCACCTTCCTGCAAAGTATCGACCAGCCGAGTACCACAGCCGAAAGTATCACCGACAGCACGAGATCCTTGTTCGATATCGTTATGACGGAGGCTGAGCCGAACAGCGAATTGCAGATGTCGCCGCTCCTGCCGCCGGTCAGATTGTACATCAGCGTACCGACCGCGACCGCGCCGGTCGAAACGACCGCACAGGCGGCATCTCCGTTCATCCGTCCCTCGTTCTTGGATAAACGCAGGATCAGTATCGCCGCAAGTATGACTATCGGTATGGATATCTCCATCGAATACGTCGAGGCGACACCTGCACAGGAGGCAAGTGCCAGACCGAAGAAGCCGACATGAGAAAGTCCGTCACCGATCATGGAATAACGCTTTAATACGAGGCTCACCCCGAGAACGGAGGAGCAGAGTGAAACGAGAACTCCGACGACGAGTGCGCGAAGCACGACCCGCATCAGAAATTCGGAGGCGAATATCTCGGTGATCGACATTTTTTTACTCCTTATGAATGTGTGCGTGACCATGCTCGTGCAGAAGCTCGTCACGCTCCTCGTCCGAACGCTCGTGAGCGGCATACTCCTCGACCGTTCCGTAGAACGAATGTCCGCGGCACATCGACAGCACGTGTCGTGCCTCGCGGAGCGCACACGAAACGTCATGCGATACCATCATGACGGCACAGCCGCGCTCCTCGTTCAGCATACGTATGGCATCGTACATCTCGTGAGCCGCCTCGGGGTCGAGACCGTTCACAGGCTCGTCGAGCAGGATGAGAGTGTCGCTTGCACACATCGCACGTGCAAGCAGGACACGCTGTCTCTGTCCTCCCGAAAGCTCACCGAACGACCGCTCGGCGTAGCTGTCCACGCGGAGGAGCTTCATACATTCCTCCGCACGCTCACGCGACGAGTGGCTCCAGAAAAGTCCGAAGCTGTCACGTCTGACACAGCCCGAAAGGACGACCTCACGAACGGAGGCAGGGAAGTCACGCTGTATCTTCGACTGCTGAGGAAGATAGCCGATACCGGCTTTTTTTATTTCGGGTGCTATGTCGAGAACTCCGCCGGTCGGACGAAGCTCACCGGTGATAGCGCGAAGCAGGGTGCTTTTGCCCGAGCCGTTCTCCCCGATGACACAGAGATAGTCTCCGCGCTCGAGGGTGAACGCTACGTTTTTCGCCGCGATGTAGCCGTCATAGGCAAGAATGAGATCGCGTGCGGTGATCAGACGATCGGTCATATCATGTTTCCTTTTATATCGTTATGTCAGTTTAGTGCGAGACGCAGGTTCTCCGCGTTTCTTCTCATGAGGTCGGCGTAGGTCACGCCCGAATCGAAGTCGGAGCTGCTTACGTTGTGTGCCGAGTGCAGCTCGAGTATCTCCGCGCCTGTCTCACGTGCTATCGCTTCCGCTGTACGTCTGTCGGAGAACTCGATGACGAAGATGTACGGTAGCTCCTCCGAGCGCACCCTCTCGATAAGTGTGTTCACGGTCGAAAGTGACGGCTCGACGGCTGACGAGCAGCCTGAGAACGCCGCATAGTAGTCGAGTCCGTATTCCTCCGTGAAGTAGCGGAACGGAAAACGGTCGGCGAACACTATCGTGTGTCGCGCACCGCTCTCCACCGTCCGACGAAGCTCTGCGTCTATGTCGAGCAGCTCCGCTACGTAATCCGCATTCTGCCGCTCGAAGTCCTCGTCCTCACGAAGCACGGCAGCCCCTATCGCCTCCATTATCGTGAGGGCGTTCGGTATGCTCGTCCAGACGTGTTCGTCTATCTCATGCTCATGCTTGTGGTCGGTATCGTGGTCATGGTCGTGGTCGGTATCGTCATCGACCGTATACGTTTCCACAAGCTCCGTTGCACAGACGAGCTCTGCGGACGTTCCCGAGGCTTCAAGCACGTCGTCTACCCATTTTTCACTCTCACCGCCGACGTAGACGAACACGTCCGTATCGGCGATCAGCGCGATATCCGCGAGGGTCGCTTCAAAGTCGTGCGACTCCGACCCGGGGGAGATGAGCATCCTGACGTCACAGGTGTCGCCACACACCGCACGTGCGAGGTCGTACATGGCAAAATCCGTTGCGACGACACGTACACGTTCGTCCTCCGTGCCGCCTCCCGTTTTCGCAGCGCACGAGGAGAGGGGACCGCAGAGTACGGCGGAGACGAGCAGTGCCGCAGAACGCCTTATGATATCATTCGGTCGCGCCATCGTTTTTGTCCTCCTTTGCCGTGTGGTGGCAGTCTGTGCCGTTCGTGCCGTTCGTGCAGTCTCCGCAGAGACCGTATATGACGGTCTGACCGCAATCGACCGTAAAGGAATGCTCGTTCTTGAAATGGGCGAGTATCTCCTTCATGAAGTCGCAGTCCATATGGATGAGTCGTCCGCAGCCGCGGCATTTCAGGTGCATATGGAGGGCGCATTCGGCGGCGTTCAGCTGATAGTACGCACTCTCACCGCTCCCACCTGTGAAGCGTTTCAGCTTACCCTCGTTCGTGAGTGCGGAAAGTGCGCGGAAGATCGTTGCCTCACCTGCCTCCACACGTCCGACCAGCTCACGTGCGGAGTAGCAGCCGTCGCGATGCTCGGTGAAAAAGCGAAGTATCTCGTCGCGCTGTCTGGTACGATACGTTATCTTTTCCGACATACGTCAGTCTCCTTGAGTGAAAATGATAATCGATTTCAATTTGAGATTATAGCATAAAAGCTTGGTCATGTCAATGTTACATATTCGACAGATATCGCCCTTGACACGAGTTTCTTTCTGTGATATGATACATACGAAAACAAAAAAACACAGGAGAGCAGCTATGCCGTACATTACAGTCAACACGAACACCGAGATCACGAAGGAGGCGGAGCTTAGGTTAAAGACACGTCTTGCCGCCGTTCTCACCGAGGCATTTCCGACGAAGACCGAGAACTGGCTCATGCTGAAGCTTGAGGGAGAGGGACATATGTATTTCGGCGGTGCGGACGCGCCGTGCGCCATGGTGCAGGTATCGTTATTCGGTCGCGGAAGCGACTCCGGCTACGACACGATGACCGAGGGCGTATGTCGTCTGCTCGAAGGGGAGCTTGGCATTCCTGCCGACCGCATCTACGTCAAGTACGAGGAGGTCGCCCACTGGGGCTGGAACCACAGCAACTTTTAGCCGGCGGCGTGACGCCGCAGGCAGTCATCGGCGTTCGTGCAGTTTGGGCTGCAAGACATCCCACGACAATGCTATTGGTGCAGATTTGGGGCGGCGTGACGCCGCAGACAGTCATCGGCGTACTTGAAGCTGAAATTGAAAGACATCCCACGACAATGTTATTGGTGCAGATCTGTCGGCTGACGGAAGTTTGTGATACAGTGAGCCGCACACGTTTTAGCGGTCGCCGTGGCGATGCACGGACGTGGAGAATACCTCACGCAGTAGGTTGACGTTAGCTTTGGTTAAAGGAGAACTGGTTATAATAATTTGCACATATAAAATTGTTAAAATTGTCGTGCGATATTTTCCGATTTTCCCCTCCGTGCGGTCTGCACAAGACATAAAGTCTATAGACCACAAGCGGTCTGCTAAAGACAAAATTTCACCGGACCTGTACAAAACAAAAAATACAGACAAACAGGAGAAAGATCATGACAGGCTTTCGACATATAGATCCCTCCGCTATCGGAGACAATACCTTCGGGCTGATCGGCGGCGACTGGATGCTCGTCACCTCCGCAAACGATACCGGCGGTCTTGCTTGCGGCAAGGACTACAATACCATGACCGCAAGCTGGGGCGGTATGGGCGTGCTTTGGGGACGTCCGGTCGTCTTCGTCTTCATCAGACCGCAGCGACATACCTTCGGCTTTACGGAGACGAACGACCGTATGACGCTCTCGTTCTTCGGCGACGGCTACCGCTCCGCTCTCTCCTACTGCGGACGTATGAGCGGACGTGACGTCGATAAGGCGGCACAGTGCTCCCTTACTCCCTCGGTCGATCATACGGAGAGCGGACGTGCGGTGTGGTTCGAGGAGGCACGCCTCGTTTTGAAGGTGAAAAAGCTCTACGCCGACTATATCCGTCCCGAGGCTATGACCGATCCGCTCCCGAGAGAGTCCTACCCGAATGCCGATTATCACCGCGTGTATGTGTGCGAGATAACGGACGTTCTCGAAAAAGACGAGTGAATTTGTCATTTTATACAAAAATATCATCGAATATACTACGTTTCGAACAATTTGAAATTCCCTTTAAGCTATTGCATTCCGGAAAAAAATGTTGTATAATAGACGGGTAAGGCTTTTTAATCAAAAACTTTGTTTTATCTAACTTAGAATTTATTATACATATACAAAGGAGTTCCCCAAATGGCAGCAATCAACACCAAGAGTATTCGTAACGTTGTTCTGCTCGGTCACGGCGGTTCCGGTAAGACCTCCATAGCCGAAGCGGCACTATATCTTACAAAGGCTACCGACCGTCTCGGCAAGACCACAGCCGGGAACACGGTCTGCGACTACGATCCCGAGGAGATCAAGAGAGGCTTCTCTCTCAACCTTTCCATCGCGCCCGTTATGTGGAACGATCTCAAGATCAACTTCATCGACACCCCCGGCTTCTTCGATTTCGCAGGTGAAGCGGATGCGGCTGTACGTGTCGCCGATGCGGCAGTCATCGCGCTCGACGGTAAGGCAGGCGTTGAGGTCGGCGCAGAGCTCGGCTGGGACAAGGTAAAGGAAGCCGGCATCCCCTGCTCGTTCTTTGTAAACAAGTGCGACGATCCGGATGCGGACTTCGATAAGGTATTCGAGGATCTGCACGAAAAGTTCGGTACGGCGGTCTGCCCTGTTCTCGTTCCGGCAAAGGACGGCAAGAAGATTGCGTTCCTGAACCTCGTAAAGAGAGTTGCATACACCTTTGACGACAAGGGTGCGCGCTCCGAGGCTCCGTTCACTCCCGATCAGGAGGCTGTTGCCGAAAAGTACACCGACACGCTCAACGAGGCACTTGCACAGACGAGCGAGGAGCTTCTCGAGCAGTACTTCGACACCATGGAGATAAGCCAGGAGCAGGCAGCCGAGGCTCTCCACACAGGTCTTATCGACGGCTCTATCGTTCCCGTATTCAGCGGCTGTGCTACCAACCTCTGGGGCATCAACTTCCTTCTCGAGACCATCGCCGACTCCTTCCCGCGTCCGACCGCAAAGAAGGTAGAGCAGGTCATCGACGGAGACGGCTTCCGTGATATGCCGATCGACAGCGAGGGCGAATGCGCTATCTTCGTATTCAAGACCATCGCCGACTCCTTCGGTAAGATGTCTCTCTTCAAGGTAATGTCCGGTACTCTCACGAACGACCTTACTCTCAATAACAACACCACAGGCACGGCAGAGAAGATGGGTCACATCTACACTCTGCGCGGCAAGAAGCAGACCGAGGTAGATTCTCTCTGCTGCGGTGATATCGGTATGCTCTCGAAGCTCACCAACACCAACACGAACGACACTCTTTCGGCTTCGACCGAATTCGAATACAAGAAGATCGTATTCCCTCATCCGTATATGACGATGGCGATCACTCCTGCCGCAAAGGGAGACGAGGACAAGATCTCCACAGGTATCGCAAAGATACTCGAGGAGGATCCGACACTTCGTTACGAGAACAACCCCGAGACAAAGCAGATGACCATCTCCGGTATGGGCGATATGCAGCTTGATATAGTTGTATCGAAGCTGAAAGCGCGCTTCGGCACGACCGTTATACTCGACACACCGAAGATCGCTTACCGTGAGACCATCAAGGGTACGTCCGATGTTGAAGGAAAGCACAAGAAGCAGTCCGGCGGTTCGGGTCAGTACGGTCACGTTAAGATGAGATTCTCCCACGGCGAGGACGAGGGACTCACGTTCACTCAGTCCGTTGTCGGCGGTACAGTTCCGAAGAACTTCTATCCGGCAGTTGAAAAGGGACTTCTCGAGGCTATGACGAAGGGTGTCCTTGCAGGCTATCCCGTAGTCAACCTTGCGGCTGACCTGTACGACGGCTCTTACCATCCGGTAGACTCCAACGAGATCTCCTTCAAGCTGGCTGCACGTCTGGCATACAAGGAAGGTCTTCCCAAGGCAAAGCCGATACTTCTCGAGCCTATCGGCTCTCTCAAGGTCACTGTTCCGGATTCTCTCGTCGGTGACGTTATCGGCGATCTGAACAAGAGACGCGGTCGCGTACTGGGTATGAATCCGTGCGACAAGGCAGGCTATCAGGTAGTCGAGGCTGACGTTCCGAAGGCTGAGATGACGGACTACACCATCGCTCTCCGTGCAATGTCGCAGGGTCGCGGCAAGTACGACTTCATCGTAGACCGTTACGAGGAAGTTCCGGCAGCCGTTGCTCAGAAGATAATCGCAGAAGCAAAGGTCGAGGACGACGAATAAGTAAACGGACGATAACAACCGAATACCGTAAAACAGGGGAAGCCGAAAAGGCTTCCCCTATTTGTCGCCCGAGGTCGCCTGTAGCCCGAGGTGACCCTGCACAAATAATATTGTCGTGGTATATCTTTCAATTTCAACTGAAAGTGCGCCGATTCATGCCTGTCGCCTCAGGCGACCGCCGATTCATGCCTGTCGCCTCAGGCGACCGCCGATTCATGCCTGTCGCCTCAG
>CAYSKU010000001.1:7433-13477 GCA_964431775.1 uncultured Ruminococcus sp.
GCGACCAATATTTTCGGGATTTCCGGGAGTTTTGACCTTGTTTTTTTTCGCTCAGCATGGTAAAATATATAGTGGAATGATATCGGATCATAGAAAACGACCGTGCTGTGTCGTTGATATCGTATATATAGATGTCCGGAAAGGAAATGAAATGGCGCAAACGAAAAAAAATACGAAAAATTCCGGCAAAGCCTCATCAGCCTCCGCAAGCTCCTCGGCTAAGGGCAAAACGAAGAACGATACCTCAAAGGGAGCAAAAAAGACCTCCGCTCCCAAAAAAGAGCCTGTGGTGCGCGAGGATACTCCCTACGTCTCCTGCGAGGACAGCTTCGTCCATCAGCTGACCCCCTACCTTGTCGCTTTGTTCGCGCTCCTGCTTGCCGTGTGTATAATAGCCGGAGAGGGTAAGATCGGCGGCGGTGTACGCAGTCTCTTCGCCGGACTTTTTTCGGGAGCGGCGTATGTCCTCCCCGTATTCATTCTCATTCGTGCGTTCACCTGGAGACGTGATATCGAGGACGGCGCATTCGCGGCACGAACGGTGTGCCTCTTCGTGGTGTACGTCCTGCTGGCTTCGCTCCTCCATATCCTCGGAGGCGGTGCAAAAACGCTCGTCCCGTCCGTCCACTTCGTTGACGGGCGCGACTTCGTCGGTGGCGGCTTCTTCGGCGGTCTCGTCGGTGAGCTTCTCGTGCGCGGCTTCGGTAAGGTATGCTCCCTTATTATATTGTTTGCCGCAATGGCACTCCTCATACTTTACGTTGCCGGAATGACTCCGCGCAGTGTGCTTATATGGGCGGCATATAACATAAAGATCGCTATGGATAAACGCCGTACCCGTCTCGAGGGAAGACGTGACCCCTCAAGACAGGAGCGTCAGAGAGTGCGCGAGGAGGAATATCTGAGATACCTCCGCGAAAAAAGAAGACGTCAGCTCGATATGCAGGCTGAGGAGGGTCTTCGCTCCGCCGCACCCGCTCCCACACCGGCGAGCGAGCCGACCGTGTACCGTGTGAAGCGTAAGCGTATCGTTCTGCCGGATGAGCAGATAACGGACGGTAAGCTACAGTCAGGTCCGGAGACCGACACTGTCCCCGATACCTCGGAGACCATCGTTTCCGGCGGTCACATCGTCTCCGATAACAGAGTCGAGGAGAGCGTTTTCGCAAACGACCCCGAAATACCCGAGGAGACCGTGCCTGTCGAGGACGAAAAAGCAGACGGCGGTGCGCTCGACGAGCGGATATTCGATGAGGTCATGCGCCGTACTCGTGAGCGGATAGAAAAGAGCCGCAGGACCGAGGGCATACGTGAGACCGTACAGCCGCAGACCACACCTATACCTGTAGCTACACCCACGCCTACACGTACCGCCTCCGTAGTGACAGTTGACACGGAGACCGGAGAGGTCATAGAAAACGCTACCGACCGCGCCGAGCAGTACGACGAGCTTCTTGACAGTATGTTTACCGAGGAGCGACTCGATGACGGTGCAGGCGACTTTACAGCAGTCGATAACGATGCCTCGACCGAGGATGAGCCTTCGAATGCTCTCGAGGATACGTCCGCAGACGAGGACTACAGTACAGACTCCGTTGCGGTCGCGGCTTCGGTCGCGACTTCGGGGACAGGTGCGACTGCCGCCCCCGATACCGATGCGGACGGCTATAACGTTTCGGACATATTCGTGGATCCGGCAGACGCGGAGCTTATAGACAGGCTCTCGGACGAGCATCGCCGCGGTACATCCTCTACACTTGACGTTCGGCGCGGCGTTATCGCGGATGCGACCACAAGGGAAGCACCGCGTGAAAAGGTCGAGGTACCCGACTATAAGTACCCTCCGATCGAGCTTCTGACGGAGGACACCTCCACAGGTGGGGATGACATAAAGGACGAGCTACAGGAGAATGCCGTGAAGCTCGTCGAGACCCTCGAGAGCTTCAACGTCAAGACGAAGATCGAGAACATCTCACGCGGTCCGACCATAACACGCTACGAGCTTCACCTCGACCGAGGTGTACGTGTGCGCTCGATCACGAACCTCGTTGACGATATCGCGTTAAATCTTGCGACAAAGGGCGTGCGTATCGAAGCGCCGATACCCGGTAAATCGGCGGTCGGTATCGAGGTACCGAACAAAAAGCAATCGACAGTCCATCTGCGTACCCTACTTTGTGACGAACGCTTCGTGAACGCAAAGAGCAAGCTGACGATCTGCCTCGGCGAGGACGTTGCCGGAGAGGCGGTATTTTTCGATATCGCAAAGTTTCCGCATCTGCTGATCGCAGGTACGACAGGCTCGGGTAAATCGGTATGTATCAACTCGATCATAATGAGTCTTCTCTATAAAGCCTCCCCCGAGGACGTTAAGATGATACTTATCGACCCGAAAAAGGTCGAGCTGAACATATATAACGGTATACCGCACCTTCTTTCCCCCGTCATAAGCGATCCGAAAAAGGCGGCAGGCTCACTTTCGTGGGCAGTCGCCGAGATGGAGAGACGCTTCGGACTTATCGAGGCGGTCGGTGCGCGTGATATAACCGCCTACAACCGTATAACGAAGGATGACCCCGACTACGAATTCATGAACCGTATCGTCATAATCATAGACGAGCTTGCGGACTTCATGATGACAGCCCCCGATGAGGTCGAGGACTCCATCTGCCGTATAGCGCAGAAGGCACGAGCTGCCGGAATGCATCTGATAATCGGTACACAGAGACCGTCCGTCAACGTCATAACGGGACTTATAAAGGCAAACGTTCCCTCACGTATAGCGTTTGCGGTATCGGGTCAGGTCGATTCGCGAGTAATACTCGACAAGGTCGGCGCGGAAACGCTGATCGGTAGGGGCGATATGCTCTTCTCCCCGATAGGTGCGCTGACTCCGACACGTGTACAGGGCGCGTTCGTGTCCGAGGATGACGTTGAAAAGGTAGTTTCGTACATCAAAAACATGAATCCCGAAACGAACGGCGTATATTCCGAGGAGGTCCTTAAGCAGATCGAGGAGGAAGCCGCAAAATGCGGGGCAGGGAAGAGGGGGTCTTCCGCCGGAGGAGCAGCCTCGGCAGACGAGGAGGGCGAAGCAGAGGATCCCATGCTCAAGGCGGCGGTCGAGCTTGCCGTGGATTCGGGAAAGATATCCACATCGCTCATGCAGAGAAAGCTGCATCTCGGCTACGGACGTGCGGCAAGGCTCATAGACGTTATGGAGAGCCTCGGCTATGTCAGTGCGCCGGACGGTCAAAGTGCGCGTAAGGTGCTTATAACGAAGCAGCAGTACATGGAAATGGTGCTCAAGGATGAGACACCGTTCGAATAACGGACTTTTTGGAAGGAGTGCTCTCACGTGGCTCAGACCTGCGTGAGGGGATGGTTTTTTTGCTATGGGAAAGCTAATAGTACTTGAGGGGCTTGACGGAAGCGGAAAGGGTACGCAGACCGAGCTTCTGCGCGAATATCTCGAGGAGCGCGGAAAATGCGTCTGTGTCCTCGACTTTCCGGCATACGGCACACCCGGCGCGGCACTTGTTGAGCTGTATCTTAACGGCGGTCTCGGCGAATGCCCCGATGACACGAACGCATATGCGGCATCGATGTTCTTTGCGGCAGACCGCTACGTGAGCTTCGTTCGCGAATGGAGGTCGGCGTATGAGGATGAGGACACCGTCCTCATAGCGAACCGCTACACGACGGCGAACGCATATCATCAGCTGTCGAAGCTGCCCGAGAGTGAATGGGACAGCTTCCTCGAATGGCTCTGGAACTTCGAATTCGAGCGGCTCGGACTTCCGTCTCCCGACCGTGTCCTTCTGCTCGATATGCCGGGCTCCGTGTCCGAGGCTATGGTCTACCGCCGAAGCTCGGAGACGGGTGCTCGTCTCGACATTCACGAAAAGGACGGTGAGTACCTCCGAAGATGTCGCCGTGCCGCGCATTACGTTGCCGAGAAATATGCGTGGTCTGTGATAAGGTGTGCAGACGAGGGGATGACCGAGCCGTTTTCGAGGGACGAGATCGCGCACTCGATAAGAGAGGCGATATCGGATATCGTAGACACCTGAGCGGCATGGTGCAGAGCATAAAATGTAAATTAAAAAGTAAGATTGTTTATGGATTGTTAATCGCTTTTTTGTGTAATAATGGTATAATATCAAGGGGAAGCTTTTCCCAACGAATGAATGAGATAAAAATAACGTGAGTTCGAGAAAACGGAACGCGGAAAAGGCTGCGTTGTCCTATCGTCCAACAAAGGACTCTTTCGCACTCATGTTAAAATAAGCCTTATTTCGGAGATAGACTATGATATTGGAATTTCTTGCAGACGGGTTCGAGGAGCTTGAGGCTCTCGCGCCCGTGGATATCCTGCGACGTGCCGGACTTGACGTTCGTACAGTCGCAATAACGAAGGACGGAAGGACTGCTGTCGGTACACACGGTATACCGGTGACGGCTGACCTTTGTGCCGCCGAGGCGGTGTCTCTTGCCTCCGACGAGCAGGTGCAGATCGAGATGATCATACTCCCCGGCGGTATGCCCGGGGCATCGAACCTTGACTCCTCGGAGACCGTACAGCTCTTTCTCGACCGTGCGGTACGTGAGGGGGCGTATGTCGCTTCGATCTGCGCCGCACCGATGATACCCGGAAAGCGCGGTCTTCTGCGCGGCAGACGTGCGACCTGCTTCCCCGGCTTCGAGGAGCAGCTCCTCGGTGCGGAGTACACGGGCGGTCGTGTCGAGGTCGATGGCACGTTCGTTACGGCTTGCGGCATGGGCGCGGCTGTCGAATTCGGACTGAAGCTCACAGCGATCCTGAAAGGAGAGGAGGCAGCGGAAAAGATAGCCTCTGCCGTATTTGCAAAATGATAAAGAAACAAAAGGACGATATTCGGGAAGAATACAAGGAGATAAGACGACAGATGTCGGCTGAGGAGAAGGCGAGA
This sequence comes from uncultured Ruminococcus sp., assembly GCA_964431775.1. Lineage (GTDB taxonomy): Bacteria > Bacillota > Clostridia > Oscillospirales > CAG-272 > UMGS1696. Next base: position 12,386 of record CAYSKU010000001.1, read on the forward strand.
CGTGACGCGGCGATCTGCAAGGCAGCCGAGAACCTCGTCAGCTTCCGTTACGCCGAGTACGTGCTTCTGTACGCCGCAACGGCTGACGAGATAGACGTATCCGCTATCGCCGAGACTGCCTTTGCAAGGGGCAAGAAGGTGCTGTTCCCCCGTTGCGACAAGAAGACCCACACCATGAAATACTACGAGGTAAGCTCACTTGACGAGCTTCGTGTCGATACCTACGGTCTCTGCGAGCCGCCGGAGGATAACCCGATATACGATGTACAGAACGCCACGGGAGGCGCGGTATGCTTCGTCCCGGGTCTCGTATACGATAAGGCAGGCTACCGTCTCGGCTACGGCAAGGGCTTTTACGACAGATACCTCTCGGCGTTCTCGGGCTGTACGATCGGTGTAGTCTACTCAGACTATATACTGAACGAGGTACCACGCGGACGCTTTGACGTATCCGTTGACATACTTCTTACCGAAAAGGGAGTTCGTGTCACTCGCGATCCGAAAAAGACACATCCCGGAAAGGCGTGAGCTTGCCCGAACGAGTTAGACCGAAAGCCACGATGTTCACGCCGGTGCTCGTGCTGGTGGTATTCGCGGCACTTCTTGCAACGAGACTTCTTTCCGCAAAAACGCTCGGACTTGACGAGGATCCGTACCTTGCGGTCGTCGTGATACAGCTCGTGACGTATGCTGTTCCGTCTGTCTTCTACTACAAGGTGCGCGGACGTGAATTTGCGCCGAGGGTGCGCCTTCGTATGTTCAAAACGTCGCATCTTCTGTACCTGTTCCACGTGACGGTGTTCCTGATCTCGGGCGTTATGCTGCTTAGCATCCTTATGTACAGCCTGACCCCGACCTCGTTCCCTGCGGAGTCCGCCGCCGAGTACGCTTCGTTCGCGATGAACCGCCGTTTCTTTGACGGTGCGTACATCATCCTTGCCTTTGCGGTGCTTCCTGCGGCAACGGAGGAATTTCTGTTTCGCGGCATCGTGCTTGCGGAGTACGAACGCTACGGTGCGGCTATCGCAGTCGCGGCTAGCGCGATAATGTTCGCGATGTCGCATTTCAGCACGGCACGCTTTCCGGTGTACC
>CAYSKU010000001.1:13487-36280 GCA_964431775.1 uncultured Ruminococcus sp.
GTGCTGTCTCTTGCGGTATACACCACACGCTCGGTCGTTGCCTCGGCGGTCGTACACGCACTGAACAATGCGGCGGTGCTGTTTTGCGAGAAGTACGTACTGAACATCGTAGACAAGCAGAACGTGAGCGTTACGCTCCTGCTCATACTTCTCGGTGCGACCGCGATGCTATCGGCAATGCTCATGTGCTTCGAGGCATCGGGCATATACCGCACGATGGCAAAGTCGAACGTTCCCTCGGACTATGTGGAGCATCCCGACCGGGGACGTAACATCTTCGTTCGTATCGCGGACGCATTTCTTACCCCGACCTTTTTACTTTTGGTGATCATATTCGTCGTCGTGACTCTTGCGTGACATATGCTCACACATACGACCTCATACAGAGAGAGGTGATCATTACGGAAAACAACAATCCATCCGGCAGAAGACCGGAGCAGGGCGCGGCACGCAGTGCGGGAGACAACGCCTCACGCGGAGTGCGTGAGGGGAGCGGTGCCGTCATACGTCGCACTCCCGCACAGGTGCGCCCCACCGTATCGGGTACGCAGAGCAACGGTGCTTCCGGTGCGAATGTCGGACGTGTACCTGCATCACAGGGCAGAGCCGTGCCGCAGAGCCGTAGCGTATCGAGCGGTGGTCGGAATACCGCAGGTGTCAGACGTCGTGTACCGGAGGACGGTCTTATGAAGACGAAGACGACAGACCTTTCATCGATATCGGGACTCGGCGGAGACTCTGCACGTCAGGCGAGACAGGTGTCAGGCTCGTCCCGAGCATCGTCCGGCAGCGGTGCGGAGAACGTCAAAAAGAGCCGCAGTGAGCGTGAGGACGACTACGGCGGCAGTGACGAGGGAGGAAACACGGTAGTCAGTGTCATCAAGGCGGTGATATACATCATCTTCGTGCTGGTGATATCCGTATTTCTGTCCATAGCCGTCATTGCGATCTCGAACGACATATTCGCCTTTGTAAAGTCGGACGAGGTAGTCGAGGTGACTATCCCAGAGTACGCGACACTTGATGAGGTCGCGGATATACTTTACAGGAACGACATAATAAAGTATCCGACCGTATTCAAGCTGTACGCAGTCGCGGAGCATGACAACGGAGAGTTTCTGCAAGGGACGTACTCCGTCGATCCGATGATGAGCTACGAGACACTTCTTGCGGAGTTCAAGGAGAAGCCGGTCAGCGGAGTATGCAGGATAACCATCCCCGAGGGCTACTCGACGGACGAGATTATCGACCTTATGGTCGAGAACGGCATCGGCACAAGGGAGGGCTACGAGGACGTCATACAGAATTACGAATTCGACTACTGGTTCATAACCGAGCTTGAGGAGAGCGGTCGTATGACCGACCGTTTGTATCGTCTGGACGGCTATCTGTTCCCCGACACCTACGAGTTCTACAAGAATTCGAGTGAAGCGACAGTCATAAACAAGCTGTTGAAGAGGTTCAGTCAGATATTCACGAGGGAGTATCGCGACCAGTGCATAGCGTTGGGGTACTCTGTCGATGAGATGATAACGCTTGCCTCCATGATCGAGAAGGAGGCGGCGGCACCGTCGGAATTCTTCTGGGTATCCTCGGTATTCCACAACAGGCTGAACAACCCGTGGTCGTTCCCACGTCTCGAAAGTGATGCGACGGTGCTATACATCATCGCGCACGACAAGGGTGAGCGACCGAAGACCGTGACACCGGAGGATCTGCAATACGAGACGCCGTACAACACGTACAAATACGAGGGTCTGCCGCCGGGACCGATAGCGAATCCCAGTGCGAGTGCCATGCTTGCGGCACTTTCGCCGGTATCGAGCAACTACTACTACTTCTACTATATGTCGAGCAAGGGCAGCACCGTCTACTCCGCTACAAAGGCAGAACACGATGCCTACATCGCCCAAGACCGCCAGTAGAGTGAGGCGGCAGCCTGAGGCTGCGGCAGTCATCGGGGCGGCTGAACCGCCGAACGGTCATCGGGGCGGCTGAACCGCCGAACGGTCATCGGGGTTCGTGAAGCCGGGGTTGAAAGATATCACACGAGGGTGGGGTTTGTGCAGATCTGTCTGCTGACTTTTTGTCCTTTGCAGACCGCACGTATTTTATCATCGTGGGATGTCTTCATTATCCGACTGAAATAACGCCGATCCATGCCTGTCGGCTCAGCCGACTGGAGGAGACCCTTTTACGGAGGGTCTCCTGTCTTTTTAGTGCTGTTACACACTCTCTATCCCTTGTATTCCGCGAAAAAGAGCTTATTCAGCTCCGCGCCGAGGAGGAGTATCATCATACAAAAATAGAGCCACAGCATTATGAAGCAGAGTGCCGCAAGACCGCCGTAGACGTATGAAGCACTCGGGAAATGCGTTATATACAGCGAATAAAAGTACGAGAACAGTGTCCAGCCGACAGAGCTGAAGACCGCCCCGGGAACGTGACGTATGACGTTATGCTTTATAAACGTACTTCGTCTTGCCGTTGAGGCATACATGACGGTGAACATTATGCAGAGTGCGGCGATGAAGAACGGAGTCCGCAGACGAAGCACGGCGGACGAGAGCCACGTGCTGTTTCTCGATAGCCATTTATACGCCGGCTCACCGAACAGCATCAGCGCGACCGCAAGCGCGAGCATCACGATAAACATGAGCGTACTGACGAGGGAGCGGAGTCGGTGCGTGAAGATACCTTTAGTGCGCTCCGCACGGTAGACACGCTCGACTCCGCTTCGGATAGCGGATATTCCGCGTGACGCGCTCCAAAGGGTCGTTATCGCAGAGACCGAGAGGAGCGAGACGTTCGGTGCGGTACGCAGGTCGTCGGCGACTGTCTCGAAAAGTGTGGAAAAGCCCTCGGGGAGGGGCAGACCCTCAAAAAGGTCTGCCGTTTCGCTCGGAAGTATGATACCGAGCACCGAAACGAGAAGTGATATGAACGGCACAGCCGAGATCATTACGAAGAACGAAGCCTGTGCGGCGTAGAGCGCGACGTTATCGTCTGTTATCTGCCGCACTGTTCGACCGACACAGCGGAGCAGGGCGCGAAGTCCGTATACTTTCGATCTCAATCTGACACCTCACTGAAATAGGATCGGGAGAGAAACACAATTTATATACTTATTATATCGTATATTCGACACGGCTTCAAGTCGGGTCTGTACATATTCGTGCAAGGGGTGCGTGACTGTCGATATCCGCACTGTTCGTCCGTATATGTTCATATATAATTACTATAATATATTTTATTCCGTAGGAGGTTTATTATGTTGAAGATAGGCTGCCATTTGTCAACGGAGGGAGGATATCTTTCCATGGGTGAAAGGATCGTCTCCATCGGCGGTGACACGTTTCAGTATTTTACCAAAAATCCAAAGGGAGGAAATCGCAATTTCAAGAGACCCGACCCCGAGAACGTCGAGGCTCTCCGCGTCTTCCTGACCGAGCGCGGCATGACGATGCCACTTGCTCATGCGCCGTACACATATAATCCCTGCTCCGCAAACGAGGAGGTACGCCGCTATTCGCGTGAGTCCATGCACGAGGAGCTTGTGTTCCTCGAGGCTCTGCCGGGGTCACTGTACAATTTCCACCCGGGCTGTCACACCGGTCAGGGGGTGGAGTTCGGTATATCCGCTATCGCGGAGATGCTCGATAACGTCCTTTGGAGCGATATGCACACGACCGTGCTGCTCGAGACCATGGCGGGAAAGGGAACGGAGATCGGCAGATCGTTCGAGGAGCTGGGCGAGGTGATCTCACGTGTGGACAGCGGTCTGCGCGACAAGCTCGGCGTATGCTTTGACACGTGTCACGTTAGTGATGCCGGCTACGACATAATAGGCGACCTTGACGGTGTGCTTCGCGAGTTCGACCGTGTCATCGGTATCGACCGACTTCTTGCGATACACCTGAACGATTCGATGAATCCTCCGGCTTCTCACAAGGATCGTCACGCAAGGATAGGCGAGGGCTTCCTCGGACTTTCGACGATCACCTCCGTGCTTCGTCATCCGCTCCTTCGCGATCTGCCGTTCTATCTCGAAACGCCGAACGACCTTGACGGCTACGGTACGGAGATCGCTCTGCTGAGACGTGAGCTTGGCGAGGTGGAAAATGGATAACGACGCGCTTTTTGAGGCTATGCTCCTCGATCCTGCCGCCGATGCAGACCTGCTCTGCGACATCGCGACTATCGTTGAGCGTGTGAAGCGTGTCGCGACGGGTGAGGAGGTCACGACCTCACCGGACGACACATGGCAGAGGGCAGTACCGAGTGCGGACAGCGCGGAGCAGCCGTGCGGCGCGGACGTAGTACGTCTCGGGCATGATATAGTGCTGTCGGGACTGACGGTAGCGCAGGAGAGGCTCAGCGTTCCGCGTATCATCGGAGGAGGTGCGAAATGACTGACAGGGAGCTGTTGCCCCTTGACGTTCGCACACTGTCACGTCTTGTGCGTGAGCGTGAGCTGTCGGTGACGGAGGTGCTTGAAGCGTACATAGCCTCCGTGGAGGAGACTGACGAGCGTATAAACGCCTACATAACGAAGACCTTCGAGCTTGCACGTGAGCAGGCGCGGCGGCTCGAGGTGCGTATCGCCGAGGGTGACGTACCTGCGCTCTGCGGCGTTCCGTTCGCGGTGAAGGACAACATAGCGGTCGAGGGAGTGCCTATGACGTGCGCTTCGGAGCTGCTTCGCGATTTCGTACCTCCGTACAGTGCAACGGTGTACGAGCGGAGCGTTGACGTAGGAGGTCTGCTTCTCGGAAAGACGAACCTTGACGAATTCGCGATGGGGTCGAGCTGTGAGAGCTCGATATTCGGCGCGACCAAAAATCCGCATGACGAGACACGGTCAGCCGGAGGCTCGTCCGGCGGCTCTGCGGCGGCTGTAGCCGCGATAGAGGCGGCATGGGCGATCGGAAGTGACACGGGAGGCTCTGCACGTCAGCCTGCGGCGTTCTGCGGCGTATGCGCGATGAAGCCGACCTACGGTGCGGTGTCGCGCTACGGTCTGACGGAATTTGCCTCCTCTCTCGATACCGTCTGTCCGATAACGAAAACTGTCGGTGACAACGCGCTGGTGCTCGAGACCCTTGTCGGGCGTGACAGGCGCGACATGACCTCCCTCGATACAGTCGGCGACTACACGAGCGGACTTGAGTCGGGGGTGGGTGGACTTAGGATAGCTCTCCCCGAGGGCTGGGACGACTCGGTCGGCTTGGAGACGGAGGTCGCGGAGCGTGTCAAGAGGAGCGCGGAGTCTCTGCGGCGGCTCGGCGCGGACATAGTTACGGTGTCGATGCCGTACCTGCGTGAGGCTGTCGAGGTATACATGACGGTCTCCGCCGCCGAGGCTTCGTCCGACCTTGCACGCTTTGACGGTATCAGATACGGTGTTAGGGCGAGCGCGGACGGTGAGGGCGTATATGATAATATGAAGCGAACGAGAAGTGACGGCTTCGGACGTGAGGTCAAGAGACGTATACTTACGGGAACATATGTTCTCTCGTCTGTGCTGACGGGGGACTATTACAGACGTATAAGTGCCGCGAGAGCGGACATATGTCGAAAAGTCGATGAGCTGTTCGAGGATATAGACGTTTTACTCACGCCGACCGCGCCGACCGTGGCGTTTGAGCTTGGCAGGTATTCGTCCTCCCCGACCGATATGTACTCGGCGGATCGCTTCACCGTGCTTGCGAATCTCACTGGCTGTCCGGCGATCGGTGTTCCGGCGGTCGGAGGTAATGCTGCGTCACTTCCGGTGGGCGTGATGCTCATGGGAAGGAAGCTGTCGGAGGCGATGCTGTATCGTGTCGCGTTCGCGCTTGAGGAGGAAAGAAGATCGTTCGAGAGGGGGCTGTGTGATGAGCGGCTATGAAGCGGTCATCGGACTTGAGGTACACGTTGAGCTGAAGACCGGACGAAAGATATTCTGCACCTGTCCGGCAACGTTTGGGGCTGAGCCGAACACACAGGTCTGTCCGACCTGTCTCGGTATGCCCGGGACCTTACCGGTGCTTGACGAGACGGCGGTGGAATTTGCCGTTCGTGCCGGACTTGCGTTCGACTGCGAGATAGAGCGTGTGTCGTGGTTCGACCGAAAGAACTATTTTTATCCTGACCTTCCGAAGGGGTATCAGATAACGCAGAACGACCGTCCGATATGCAGAGGAGGCTCTGTACCCATCGAGACGGAGGAGGGAGTACGGCGCATACGTCTCACGCGGATACACCTCGAGGAGGATGCCGGAAAGCTCATCCATCGCGGAGATGTTACGGAGATAGACTGCAACCGCTGTGGCGTGCCGCTGATCGAGATAGTCAGTGAGCCCGACATACGCACTCCCGAGGAGGCGAAGGCGTACCTGAACTCACTCAGACGTATACTTTTGTATCTCGGCGTATCGGACTGTCGCATGAACGAGGGATCTCTCCGCTGTGACGTGAACGTATCGGTACGTCCGTGCGGAAGTGACAGCTACGGAGTGAGGTGCGAGATAAAGAATCTGAACTCGGTGAACTATGTCGGACGTGCGCTCGAATACGAGATCGAGCGTCAGACGAGGGTGCTTTGCGAGGGTGGGGTACTCGAGGCTGAGACGAGACGCTACAACGAGGAGCGCGGCATAACGGAGCGTATGCGAAAAAAGGAGACGGTCGTCGATTACCGTTATTTTGCCGAGCCGAACCTGCCGCCGCTCTGCATAAGTGACGAGTACATCGACTTGATCGGGGGGAGTATGCCGAAGCTGCCTGCGGAGCGTGTGACGGAGCTTTGCGACACCTACGGTCTGCGCCGTGATATCGCGGAGCAGCTCACTCAGACCCCTGCGTTGGTGCGGTATTTCGAGGACTGCGCGGCGAACACGGAATACAAGACGCTCTGTGCGAACCTGTTCGTAAGTGAGATAATACCGCAGGTCGGTGAGGAATGCACGGAGAGGTACATAGACCCCGTATACGTTGGGGAGGTCGCCGCGCTTCTCGGTGACGGTGCGATAGTGAGCGGTAACGCGAAGCGTCTTATTCATCTGTCTAAGGAGCGTGGAAAGTCGCCTTTGGCAATTGCCGAAAGCGAGCATATGCTCAAGATAACGGACGAGACGGTGCTTATGCCGGTGGTGCTTGAGGCATTGGAGGCAGATCCGCGAGTACTCGAGGACATACGGCGCGGCAAGGAGTCTGCGAAAAAGAAGCTGCTCGGGTACGTCATGCGTGCGACCTCGGGCAATGCCGACCCCATTCTCACCGCCCGTCTTATCGACGAAAATGTGCGGGGCGGCTGAGCCGCCAAGCAGACATCGGCGGCGGTCTGAGACCGCTGGCAGACATCGGCGTTCGTGAAGCTGAGATCGTATGATATCCCACGAGGGTGGAGCTGGTGCAGAGCGCACGTTATTTCGAAAGGGAGTGGAACGCCGAGGTGTTCCGCTCCCTTTTACGACAGGGCTTTGGCGTTAGAAAATGAAAGAAGAATGTAAAAATATAATGTCGTTTTATCGTGTGTTCGGTGGATAAAGAATGAATTTTATGTGAACTACGGCACGGCTGTCGGCACCTGAAAGGGTGCTTTTTTTGTTCGCTTCGTTAAAATGACGTTCGGGTAATGATGGAAAAGTGAGGACAAACGTCGAGGGGGGCAAGTGGGGGACGAAAACGGAGGAAAATGGAAAAAGCACACGTTTTGTCGTGCTTTGACGGCAAAGGTGAAAAAGCGTTGTCGATATGGGACGGAAATGGCGGGAAAACGTAGAAAGTGTCAGCTTTTCAGAGAATATTCTTACGGTTTTTTTATCCAAACCACTTGCAATCTACAAATCTATAGTATATAATAATATTATATACTAAACGGTACGGAGCCGATACGCGCTATCAGCTCGACCGATGGGAGAGCTATGGAATTTTCACATATACCCGTCCTGCTCCGTGAGGTGCTTTCGGCACTTGCGCCGGAGCGCGGCGGTATCTACGTAGACTGCACGGCGGGAGGCGGAGGACACTCCTCGGAGATCGCCGCACTTTTGCCGGAGGGTTCTCGTCTGGTCTGCTTCGACCGTGACGACGAGGCTATCGAAGCCTGCTCCGCACGTCTTGCTCCGTATGACGGAAAATGGGAGATCGTCAAGACAGATTTCAGAAACCTTGACGCTGCACTCGATATGCTCGGTATAGAGCAGATAGACGGTGTGCTGTGGGATCTCGGTGTATCGTCGCACCAGATCGACACGACCGAGCGCGGCTTCTCCTACACGGGAGAGGATGCGCCGCTCGATATGCGTATGGATCGCACACAGGGGCTGAGTGCCGCGGACATCGTGAACACCTACTCCGAGGAGGAGCTGCGGCGTGTCATCCGCGACTACGGTGAGGAACGCTTCGCCGGACGTATCGCCTCTGCTATCGTGGAGCGTCGTGCGGAAGCACCTATCGAAACGACCCTTGCGCTTGCGGAGACGGTGTCGGGTGCGATACCGAAGGCACAGCGTGTGAAGGAAGCACAGCATCCGGCGCGTCGGACGTTCCAGGCACTCCGCATAGAGACGAACGGTGAGCTCGATGCGATAGAGCCCTCGATACGCGATGCTACGGCAAGACTGAGACCGGGCGGTCGTCTGGCTGTCATAACCTTCCATTCGCTCGAGGACAGGATAGTCAAGGACGTTTTCAAGTCCATGTCCACGGGCTGCACCTGCCCCCCCGACTTTCCGGTCTGCGTATGCGGCGGAAAGCCTATCGTGAGGGTGCTGACGAAAAAGCCGATCCTCCCCGGAGAGGACGAGCTTCGCGTGAACTCACGCGCACACAGTGCAAAGCTCCGCGTTGCGGAAAAGCTGTGACACAAAAAATATCTATTCGGTGACATAGGTCGGGTACAGGGACTCCTGTCACGCATTGAAAAGGGGGAAGCTAAAATGACGCATGGCAATGTGCCGGAATATCAGCTGGCAGAGAAGATGAAGAGCCGCTTCAGCGGACGCGGCTCGGCGGTCAGCGGAATGCAGGCTTCCCCGACTGCGGAGCTGGTCAGACGCGCACAGATGGGGCGTGACCCCTCCGTCAACTGCTCGGAGCTGTCGTTCGAACGCTCACGCGAGGGACAGGCGGGCAGAGCGGGCGGCACACGTCCGAACGGCACAGGTACTCGTCCGTCTCAGACCTACGCTCGTCCGATGTACGCAAACAGTGCGAGGAGCGTAAATGGCGGACAGTCTCGTCAAGGCTCGACAGGTGGCGCGTTCGGCGCGGGTGCGGACGGTCGCAAAGGTGCGGCTGTCGGCGGAGGAAAGACCGGAAGCGGTCGCGGCAATGTCGGCGGTACACGGAGCGGAAACGTTCACGCGAGTACAGGCGCATCCGCCGCGAAGACTGCAAGCGGCACGAGGAGCAAAAAAAAGACAGGCAAGACGGGGAAGACAGGCAAGACGGGCAAAAGGGGGTACGGAACACAGCAGAGGACACGTATGGGTGCGTACTCGTACTCGAGCGAGCCGGAGGAGATATCCGAGGTCCGGGTCGAGGGGAGACGTATGACTCCGCTGTTTGCGGTATTTCTCGTGATCGGAACGATGATGATCATGAGCATCGTTTTCAGCTTTTCCGAGATATACCGTACCACGAGTGAGATATCGAGACTCGAGAATACCCTTGACGAGCTTGAGGATCAGGCGGCTGAGCTTGAGCTGAAGCTCGAGGAAAAGAACGACATACGTGTGATAGAGCGGATCGCGACCGAGGAGCTTGGTATGGTAGCCGAGGATGCGGTGCAGAGAAGATACATATCGCTCTCCGACGGTGAACGTATAGACGTCATCTCCGACGGGAGTGCGGAGGACAAGACGACCTCGGGCGTACTGCTCTCGTCGTTCTGGTCGTCTCTCGGAGGTCTGCTCGACTATTTCAGATGACAAACGACCGAATACATCGAGGAAGAACGGGACTGTTTCACAGAAGTGCGGGACAGCCCGTTAGTTTTCGAATATCCGCGTCGGTGACAAAATAGAATAGAGTATCATCAAGAGCATCGTTATGTGAGAGGTACGGCAGATTGCCGCACGAAAAAGTATTTTAACAGGGATTATGGACCGCAATAACAAAAGAGTCGATCGTATAACGTCGATAAAGATCCTTTGTGTCATGCTGTTTTTTGTCATCTGCGCGATAGCGGTGATCGCACGTCTTTCGGAATATCAGCTGAAGATGTACGACTACTATCAGTCAAAGGTGCTGAATCAGCTGACCATACAGACGAACGTTACCCCCGAGCGCGGAACGATCATGGACAGAAACGGAAACGTGCTTGCAACGAACAAGACGGTGTACAACGTCATCCTGTCGCCGAAGGATATCCTTGACCGGGTCAAGGATGACAAAAAGAGCGTAGAGGCACGCACGGAATACATAAACAGCAAGGAATACAGTGAGCTGACCGCAGAGGAGAAGGAGGAGGCATCCGCACCTCTGTACGTCTACGAGGATGAGGAGTACGGCATATATTGCAGCAGCGACGATGTGGTCGATACGCTCTGCCGTGTGCTGTGCGCCTACCTTGACGTTGAACGCTCCGATATCGAGGCAAAGTGCGCGAAGGAGGGTCGCTACTGGGAGGTCGTGAAGAACAACATCGAGGCGGAGCTTGCGGAGCGCATCGAGAGCTTCATCGCGGAATGCGACCTCAAGCAGGAGGTCTACTTCAACGCCTCCTCGAAAAGGTACTACCCGAAGGGAGACCTTGCCTGCCACGTCATCGGCTTTACGAACTCCGAGGGGGTCGGCATATACGGTCTCGAGGCGTACTACAACAACATCCTCGAGGGAACGTCCGGTCGATATATCCTCGCGCAGGACGGACGAAAGAACGATATGCCGTTTGCCTACGAGAGGTTCATAGAGGCCTCCGACGGCTACGATCTTGTAACGACACTTGATATATACATCCAGTATGAGCTTGAGAACCAGCTTGAAAAGACGTTCTGGGAGTCGGGTGCGGCAGACCGAGTGACCGGCATCGTCATGGAGGTAGGCACGGGAGACATACTTGCGATGGCTACGTATCCGTCCTTTGACCTGAACGATCCGTACACGCTCGATGAATACTCCATGTCTCTCCTTGCGGAGGAGGGTCTTCGTGAGGGAACGGACGAATACGATACCAGATACACCGAGCTCATGTACAAGATGTGGAACAACAAGGCGATAACCGAGACCTACGAGCCGGGCTCGACCTTCAAGATAATCACGACCTCGATGGCACTCGAGGAGGGTGAGGTACAGCCGACCGAGATGTTCTACTGCGGAGGAAGCCTTGTGGTCGAGGGCTGGTCGAAGCCGATCAGCTGTCACGACAAGAGCGGTCACGGAAGCGTTACGTTCCGCAGAGGCTTGCAGCAGTCCTGCAACCCGATACTCATGACGATCGGTCTTCGGGTCGGGCGCGAACGCTTTTACAAGTACTTCGATGCGTTCGGCTACATGGATAAGACAGGTATAGACCTCCCGGGTGAGGTAAAGGGCATATACGCCTCGTACAGCAACTTCTCGAACGTCTCCCTTGCGGTATATTCGTTCGGGCAGACCTTCAAGACGACCGCGATACAGCAGATACGAGGGGTCTCGGCAGTCGCAAACGGCGGCTATCTCGTGACTCCGCACCTCCTCGGCTCGATAACGGACGATGACGGAAACGTCATACAGTCCTACGATACGGAGCAGGTACGTCAGGTCGTAAGCACCGCCACCTGCGAGACCGTGACCGACATCCTCGAGGAGGGCGTGGCAACGGACGGAGGTGCAGTAAACGCATACGTCAAGGGCTATCGTGTCGCGGCAAAGACCGGAACGTCAGAGAAGCGTGACGAATACGACGAATACGGCAACACGCCGTACCGTGTCGGCTCGACTGTCGCGTATGCACCGGCAGACGATCCGCAGGTAGCCGCGCTGATCGTCGTCGATAAGCCGCTGAAAAGTGCGGTCTACGGAAGCGTGGTAGCCGCGCCGTACATCTCGAACCTAATGGGCTACGTCCTGCCGTATATCGGAGTCGAGGCGCAGTACACGACCGAGGAGCTTGCAAAGCTCGACGTAAATCTGTCGAACTACGTCGGCGCGACTGTAGAGAACGCACTTGCCGATCTCGAATGGCGCGACTTCGACTACGAGATCATCGGAAACGGTGATACAGTCACCGCGCAGATACCGGAAGCCGGACGGGCGATCTCCAGTGACACCGGTCTGCTCCTTCTGTACACGGGTGAGGAGACACCGCAGGCAACGGTGCAGGTACCTGACCTCATGGGTATGAATGCATATAACGCAAACAACGCCGCCATAGCAGTCGGACTGAACGTCACCTTCACAGGCTCGACGAACGGTACGGAGGCAACGGTCATACGTCAGTCGCCGGAGGCGGGAACGTTCGTGACACGCGGAACGATCGTCGAGATCGAGCTTCGTCACATGGACGGAACGGACTGATCGCGAAAAAGCAAAAAGCAAAGGACACCGAAGGTCTTTGGGGACAAAAACTCTGAATATCCGTAAATGTCGGAGGAGCTTTCATGAGACTTGGTGAGCTTTTGATGGGAACGGACGTTTCCTTCGGTGCAAGGTCGCCGGAGGCTGTCGCCGCGGAGCTTTCGCGTGAGATAGTCTGTATAGCGTCCGATTCGAGAAGGGTCAGACCGGGCTGCCTGTTCATCTGTCAGCGCGGTCTGCACCATGACGGACACCGCTATATCGATACGGCACTGGAGAACGGTGCGGTCTGCGTGATCGGCGAGGAGTCGGTCGGTGAGGAAGTCCTCACGACCTCGTCGGCACGTATAACGGAGTCTGTGGTCTGGAATAATTTCTACAAACGACCGACAGACGACATGAAGAAGATAGCAGTCACGGGAACAGCCGGAAAAACGACCGTGGCGTTCACACTGCGGCACATACTCCGCTCGGTCGGACACCGTGTCGGGGTGCTGACCACGCTCGGTGCGTTTGCCGAAGACGAGCGGATAACGCTCGGGGAGAACGGCGGCTCGTCGGTCTCCGACATATCGGGTGCTATGACGACCCCCGACCCCGAATATTTCTTCGGTGCGGCGGCTCGTATGAAGGTGCGCGGCTGTGACACGCTCATATACGAAGCCTCGTCACAGTCGCTGCTGCTCCACAGAACAGATGCGATAGTCCCCGATATCGCGATATTCACGAACCTTTCTCCGGAGCATCTCGACTGTCACGGCGACATGGAGAGCTACTTTCTGGCAAAGGCACGTCTCATGGAAACGGCACGTCTCGGGATAACGAATGCGGACGACCGCTACATGAGCCGTCTCGGGGGGATGTTCTCCGAAAAGACGATACTCACCTGCTCGTGCGAGCCGTCGCGGATATCGGAGACCGATGTCTGTGCCATACGCATAGCCTCAAGGGGTGCTTTGGGGATGGAATACGTCTACTTTTCGAGGGATGCGGTATTTCGAGTGCAGACGCCGCTGATCGGTCGGCACTCGGTCTGCAATACCATGCAGGCGGTGACCTGTGCGCTGTGTCTCGGTGCGGACCCTATGCTCGTAAAGGACGCCGTAGCCGTGATGAACGGTGTTGACGGTCGGCTGTGCCGCGTGGATATTCCGCGTGAGCTCGACTATCCGGCAGACGTATTCATCGATTACGCACATACTCCCGAGTCCCTTGCGGCGGCACTGTCCGCACTGTCGGAGCTGTGTCGCGGAAGACTTCTCGTGCTGTTCGGGTGCGGAGGAGACCGCGACAGAGAAAAGAGACCGAGAATGGCGGAGGTCGCGCAGAGCCTTGCGGAGCTGGTCGTGGTGACGGGGGACAATTCGAGGACGGAGGATCCCCTTGACATAATCGCCGATATAGTTCGCGGACTCGACACGTCAAGACCGCACGCCGTGATACCCGACCGCCGTGAGGCGATACGGTACATCGTGCGCGAGGCGCGTGAGGGTGACATAGTCCTTCTTGCCGGAAAGGGTCACGAAAGGTACGAGATCGATGCGGACGGTCGGCATCCGTTCGATGAGGAGGCTCTCGTGCTCGAGGCGGTCGAGAAAATGAAAAGAGATATACAGAAGTAAAAACGAGTCGCGGCAAGCCTTTGAAAAAGGGTCTCTGCGGCAAAACGTATATACAAAATTTTAGGAGAGATTTTCCATGTGTGCTGCCGACAGCCGTAGCGCGCAGACGGAGGTATAAATGAGCGTTGAACTGAAACTGAAAACATTGACTCCAGCAGAGATTGCACGAGTCACCGGCGGCACATTGGAGCGGTACGGTGACATTAACGCCGAGGAGGAGGTCAGAGCTGTTACGCACAGCTCAAAGGAGACCGGCCGCGGCGTACTGTTCTGCGCCATTCGGGGACAGCGTGCGGACGGAAACGACTACATCAAGGAGGCGGTCGTTGCAGGCTCGACCTGCTTCCTCTGCAACCGTGTTCCCGAGGAGGCAAGGGAGCTTTCCGCGGAGCTGCCGTTCTGCGCTGTCATAGTCTCCGATACCGTACAGGCGATGGGAACTCTTGCGGCATACTATCGCGGCTTCTCGAAGGCAAGGTTCGTGGCGGTGACCGGAAGTGTCGGAAAGACCACGACAAAGGAGTTTATCTACGCAGTCTCGTCTGCGGTATATAAGACACACAAAACGAGAGGAAACCTGAACAGTGAGATAGGTCTTCCGCTGACCCTGTTCGATCTCTCCCCCGATGACGAGGTGTCCGTTCTCGAGATGGGCATGAGTGCGCTCGGCGAGATAGAGCATATGACACGTATCGTAAGACCCGATATCGCGGTCGTCACGAACATCGGAACGTCGCACCTTGCCTCCCTCGGTACGAGAGAGAACATCTGCCGCGCAAAGATGGAGATACGTCTCGGTCTCGGCGAGGACGGTATACTTCTCTTGAACGCCGACGAGCCTCTTCTGTTCGAGCAGTACGAAAAGCTCGACAAGCAGCCGAAGCTCATGAGCGTATACAACCGCTTCGGTGACTTCCGTGCGGTCAATATCCGTCAGAAGACGGACGGTCTCGTCTACGACCTGATATATTCGAACAAGGCTGTGACCAACGTAGAGGTTCCTGCACTCGGCAAGCACAACGTATACAATTCGCTTGCGGCATACGCGGTCGGTGTGTTCCTCGGGATGACCGACGAGCAGATACGCCGCGGACTTCGCTCCTTCGTGGGGGCTGATATGCGCCTGAACGTCTACGAGGTCGGCGGTATCACCGTCATAGACGACTGCTACAACGCAAGCCCCGAGTCCATGCGTGCCGCGATAGACGTACTCGTTTCGATGGCGGCAAAGAAGAACACGCATTCGGCGGCACTTCTCGGCGATATGCTCGAGCTTGGCGAATATTCGCGGCTCATGCACGACCAGCTCGGACAGTACGCGGCTCAGATGCAGGTGCAGAAGCTGTTCTGCTACGGTCAGATGGCTGACATAATCGCGGAGGCGGCGATAAAGAAGGGCATACGTGCGGAGAACGTATTCGTCTGTGTCGATACGAGAGACGCACAGGGCATGGCGGACATGATAATGCAGACTCTAAGCCCCGGGGACGTGCTTCTCGTCAAGGCGAGTCGCGGCATACGTGCGGAGCGCATCATCGAATGCATGAAAAAACGAAAGACGAAGAAGCGTCGCGGTTGAGACGTGGCGCGGTACATAGCAGAGACAAAAGCACTGAAAAGGTAGAAAGCACATGAATTACAATCTGATGTATGTCGTATCGCTCCTTGCGACCTTCGGCATCACCGTTCTCGTTTCGCGAAGGCTCATTCCGATACTCAAGAGCCGTAAGATGGGGCAGACCATTCTCGAGATAGGTCCGCGCTGGCACAAGAGCAAGGAGGGAACTCCGACTATGGGAGGACTTGCGTTTATCGCAGCCTCCGTCACGGTCGGTGTGCTTGCCTCCGTATACCTTGCGTTCACGGACGGCATACGCACGACACTTCCGTTTATGTTCACCCTTGCGTTCGGTGTGATATGCGGTCTGATCGGCTGTATAGACGATGCCGCAAAGCTACGCAAGAAGCAGAACGAGGGTCTGACCGCGCCGCAGAAGTATCTGCTCCAGCTCATCGCCGCCGCGCTCTACCTCCTCGGTATGACGCTCGTCTGCGGTGTCGATACCTCACTTTACATTCCGTTCTTCGACGTCGAGCTTGAGCTTGGGGCGTTCTACTACGTAGTCGCGCTCCTCCTTCTCACAGGTGTAAACAACGCGGTGAACCTCACCGACGGTATAGACGGTCTCTGCTCGAGCGTCACGCTCGTTGTCGGCTTATTCTTTACGGCTGTCGGATACATGAACGGTCTTGCGGAGCCGGACGGAGAGCTGCTCCTGCTCGGAGCGGTGATGATCGGGTCGTGTGCCGGCTTCCTCGTATACAATTTCTATCCTGCGAGAGTATTCATGGGAGACACGGGCTCACTTTTCCTTGGAGGACTGGTGGTCGGCGGCTCGTTCATGCTCGGAGAGCCACTGCTCGTTATCGTATTCGGACTGGTCTACATCATCGAGACGGCGTCCGTCATACTACAGGTGGGGTACTTCAAGCTGACACACGGCAAGAGACTTTTCAAGATGGCACCGATACATCATCATTTCGAAAAATGCGGCTGGTCTGAGATAAAGATAGTCGTTGTCGCCTCTGTCGTGACGGTCGTTATGTCGATCGTTTCGCTCCTATTTGGGGTAGGCTGAGGCATATAGCCATATAGCACATACTTATACACAGGTCTACGGAGGTGCAAAAGGGGATGAACAACGGTAACGGAAAAAGAAGCGATAATGCACGCCGCAGACCGAGCGGTACGAGCGGCACGACCGGCACGAGGGTCGTTGGCGGCACACGGAGCGTCAGTCGTGCGGTGACCGGGGTAAAAAAGAGCGACCCGAGGAAGGAGCAGCGTGCGCTCGAGAAGAGTGAGAAGAAGCGGGCGGCTGTAGAGCGGCGAGCGCGGAGCAACGAGAGGTGGCAGGCGGACATAGTTCGTGTACGCGGAGGCGTAGACGGAGGTATGCTTGCGCTGATACTGGTGCTTCTTGCGCTCGGGAGCATAACCGTTTTCAGTGCGAGCTATCCTGAGGCGGTACGAAAGACGGGAGACGGCATGACGTACATCCGGAGTCAGATACTGAACGTCATACTCGGGCTTATCGTCATGATCGGTGTATCGCACATACCTCTCTGGCTGTACCGCAGGTGGCTTCCGGCGGTGGTCTACGGGACGGCGTTGGTGCTTCTTATAGTGGTGCTGTTCTACGGAACTGCGGTCGGTGTCACGAAGCGTTGGCTTTCTGTAGGACCGATAAACATTCAGCCGTCGGAGATAATGAAGCTCGGCGTGATACTGATGCTTGCGCGGTACTTTGAAAAATACGATGACAAGGTACACGACAGGGGTCTGTCGCGAGGTAAGAGCTACTGCTACAACGTTCTGTATCCGCTTGCGATACTCGGTCTGGCGTGCATACTTGTGCTTCTCGGAAAGCACCTGTCGGGTACGATAATAGTGGGTCTCATCGGCTGCTTCGTGCTGGTGGTCAGCGGCTGCGATCTGTTGAAGCTCATCTCCACGGGAGGACCGATCGGTATAGTGGTAGTATTGTGGTACTTGAAGGAGAACCCTTACGCACTCAAGCGATTCACGACCTACACGGATGCAAACGCCGACAAGCTGAGCGACCTTTATCAGACCACGCAGGGCATATACGCGATAGGCTCGGGCGGACTGTTCGGGGTAGGTCTCGGCGAGAGTCGGCAGAAGTTCAGCTATCTGTCCGCCGCGCACACGGACTTTATATTTGCGATATGGTGTGAGGAGTGGGGCTTTATCGGTGCAGTCGTGCTGATCGTTCTGTTCCTGCTGTTCATCTGGCGCGGCTACGTGATCGCGCTTCGCGCACCCGACCGCTTCACGATGATGTGTGCGTTCGGCATAACCACGCACGTCGGGCTACAGGCGTTTCTGAATATGTTCGTCGTCTCGGCGATCCTGCCGAACACGGGCGTAACGCTTCCGTTCTTCTCCTACGGCGGCTCGTCCCTGTTGATCGTGATGTTCGAGATGGGTATGCTCCTCTCGATCTCCCGTCAATACTACCGCAAACGCTCCGACCTCCGCAAAGTGTCGCCTGAGGTCGGCTGAGGCAGCCTGAGGCTGCGCGCAGACATCGGCGTTCGTGAAGTCGGGGCTGCAAGATATCCCACGACAATATCATATTTTCGGACTTGGTCGATGACGGCTCGTTTATACTACACCATCGATATCATTTGTGCATAATTGTTCTACAGGCTGTATGCTTTGCGTTGATCTACTTACGTAGGACGGTGGCTTGCTGCCGCCGGAGCGAAGGCTACAGTGATACTATATTTCGTTACACCCTTTACAACGGCTCATGCTACATGGGCGAAAATTCATTCAGATGGAGTACTCCGATATGAGAGTTTTAATGACCGGCGGCGGTACGGGCGGACACGTCAATCCTGCGCTTGCCATTGCAAATACGATAAAGCAGAACGACCCCGAGGCGGTCATCGCCTACGCCGGAACGAAGCGCGGTATCGAGAACAAGCTCGTTCCGAAGGCAGGCTACGAGATGTACTACGTTGATGTACGCGGTATAAAGAGAAGTCTTTCTCTCTCGAACCTTAAGGCGGCATATCTTGCGCTGACCTCACCGATAAAGGCAAGACGTATCATACGTGAGTTCAAGCCCGACATAGTGGTCGGAACGGGCGGCTATGTTTCATGGCCTGTCGTCAAGGCGGCGGCTGACATGGGTATCCCGACCGCTCTTCATGAGTCGAACGCGATAGCGGGTGTAGCCGTGAAGATGCTTCAAAAGAGCGTCGATCGTATCTACCTCAATTTCGAGCGGACGGGCGAGACGTTGACCTGCGACCGTGCAAAGCTCATGCAGGTCGGAAATCCGGTCATGGGCGGCTTTACGTCGATGTCACGTGAGGAGGCGCGAAAGAGGCTCGGTATCCCCGACCGCTACAAGTACGTCATACTTTCGTATGCCGGAAGCATGGGTGCGGAAAAGGTGAACGATGCGGTGCTATGTCTGATGCGTGAGTTTACCGCAAAGCACCCCGAGGTATACCACATCCACGCGACAGGCTCGATAGAGCTTGAGCTGTGTACGAGTCAGTTCCGCGAGATGGGACTTGACAGGTACGAGAACATCGAGCTCTGCGAGTACATCTTCGATATGCCGCTGAGGATGGCGGCAGCCGACCTTACGATAAACCGTGCCGGAGCTATGACGATCTCCGAGCTTGCGATAACCGGAAAGTCCGCGATCTTCATACCGTCTCCGAACGTTGCGGAGAACCACCAGTACAAGAATGCGAAGGTGCTTGCGGATGCCGGAGCTGCCGCGCTGTACGAGGAAAAGGAGCTGACGGACGGTGCAAGACCGCTCATCGCGGAGGTCGAACGACTGCTCGGAGAGGGTGGCGAGGCGATACGTGCGGAGATGAGTGAGCGGATACGAAGCTTTGCCGTACCCGACTCGAACAAACGGATATACAACGATCTCTGCGCGCTTGCGAAGAGATAAGCTATTCTGAGAGGAGATATATGCCATGCGGGATGGGCAGACTGAAAAAAAGCAGAGTGAAGTTCTGTACGTATATGACCGCATATGCAAAAAGGACTCCAAGGCTCGTCAGATACTACAGGAATACGGGACAGACGTTTTGGACGTTCCGAACGCACAGCCGAACCGGACGAGCGAACGTCCGTTCGGAAAGGCATTCGCGGAGGAGCAGCTGAGACGTGCGAAGGAGGCTCTGCGTGAGCGTGAGTCGGGGGAGGGAACAGCTACCGCCGGAGCAGGTACGCACACAGCCTCGAAAAGTGCGTGGAACGATATGGGAGAGGGTACCTCCTACACGGACTCTGCCGGAAACGAATACATTTATCGTCCGCGAGGGGTCTACGGCGGTGAGGCGGTACGTCAGCATCCGTTCCTGTATCTGCGTGAGCAGATATACACGATGTTCGAGAATCTCGACGCACGTCGTAAGAGTGACGAGGAGGCGGCAAGACGTCAGGCGGTGGCGCACAAGAGGTTCACGGAGAACCGTCACGCACTGATAACGGCACTTCTCCTGATCCTTGTGACACTTTTGTTCCTCGGCTTCGTGTACGTTGCGTTCTTCGTGATCTCGGACGTTTCTGTCGAGGGGTCGGAGGTATACGAGTCGGAGGCGGTAGTGGAGGCGGCAGGCTTTGAGCTTGGCGACAATCTCTACTCGTTCCACGCCGGACAGGCTGAGGAGCTGATACTTTTCCATTGTCCGGCTCTAAAGACGGCGCAGATATCGCGCACCGTTCCGAACTCCGTTTCGATAGTCCTCGAGGATGACACGCCGCTCTATTACGCCGACATATACGGTGAATATGCCGTGCTGTCGTCGGGACTTCGGGTACTCGGCTACACGTCGGCGGAGGCTGCCGAAGAGTCGGGACTGACACGTCTCGTGCTTCCGGCGGTAAGGTCGTCCGTTGCCGGACGAGTGCTGGGCTTTGCGAGTGAGCGTGACATGAGATATATCCGAAGTGTTCTGTCGGCGGCAGAGGCCTCTCTGCTGTACTCGGAGGGACGTATCGACAAGATAGACCTTTCGAGCGAGCATGACCTTCGTGTCATCTGTGACGGAATGTACATACTCCGTCTGGGGGGAGAGAAGGACAGCGACCTGAAGCTTCGTATGGCGTACAAGACCATCGAGGACAGCACGTTCGACCGCGAGATACCGGCAAGCATAGACTTAACGAACTTCAGCGGCTCGGTCGAAGCGAGCGTTCGCTACGATATGCGGCTCAACATAGAATGACTGTGAATATGACGAGAAATGTCGAAAAAAAGACAGAAAAAACACAAAATTCAAAAATATTTTCAAAAAAACTATTGCAAATTCGGCAGTCATCATGTATTATATAACGTAGTATAATGTTTTTATTGTGGGTATGGTATACCCGGACAATCAAATGAAAACCATCGGACAAGGAGGGCACAGGAATGCCGTTTGAACTTGATGATACCAATTATGAAAGTGATGTTAATATAAAGGTCGTAGGCGTTGGCGGCGGCGGAAACAACGCGGTGAATCAGATGATCAACACGAACGTCCGCGGCGTTGAATTTATCGCTATAAACACCGATACGCAGGCACTTTCCACCTGTGGCGCAGACAAGACGATTGCGATAGGCGAACGCTGCGCTAAGGGAAAGGGTGCAGGCTCGAATCCGGAGCTTGGCGCAATGGCAGCCGAGGAGAGCAGTGAGGATATCAAGGCTGCGCTCGAGGGTGCGGACATGGTCTTCATCGCGGCAGGAATGGGCGGCGGTACAGGCACGGGCGCAGCTCCCGTCGTTGCACGTCTTGCACAGGAGATGGGCATTCTTACCGTCGGTATAGTAACGAAGCCCTTTGCCTTCGAACGTAAAAAGAGAATGGATCAGGCGGAAGCCGGTATCGAAAATCTCAAGCAGTACGTTGACTCTCTCATCATCATCCCGAACGACAGACTGAGAGATGTCGAAGAAAAGATAACCCTCTTTAACGCCTTCAAGATCGCGGACGACGTCCTCAGTCACGGCGTACAGAGCATAGCAGAGCTTATAAACGTACACGAATATATCAACCTTGACTTTGCGGACGTAACGACGATCATGAAGAACGCCGGCTACGCTCACATGGGTATGGGTGTCGGAAGCGGTAAGGGTATGGCTGAGGAGGCCGCACGTGCCGCTATACACAGTCCTCTTCTCGAAACGACCATCTCCGGCGCGAAGGGCGTGCTTATAAGTGTCACCGTTTCGCCCGACATCGCACTTGACGAGATAAACGCGGCGTCCGAGCTGATCTCGAACGAGGCTGCGGAGGATGCGATCGTTATCTGGGGTGCGGCGTTCGACCCGACTCTCGAGGACACGATGAAGATCACCATCATTGCGACCGGCTTTGAGAACAGAAACGAGGTAGATGCGGCTTTTAACAAGAAGGCGGAGTCCACACTTCGCCCTGTCGCATACGGTAAGAAGACTCCCACAGCCGCGAAGCCGGATATGAGAGTTGTAGAGCAGAACAGACCTGCTCCGAAGAAGGCAGAGGAGCCTGTTGCGGAGGAGGAGAGCAAGAAGGATGACGATTCTCCGATCTCCGATGAGGATTTCGAAGAGATCATCAAGATGCTGAACATGAACAAGAACGGTCAGAACAAGAAGTATTGATCGTTCGGTCTGAAAAGAGAATTACGCTCCGAGGGAGATCGACAGATCTTTCTCGGAGCGTTTTGTATTGGCGGTCTGAGCAGACCGTATGGTGGCTACAGAACGTTTGTCTTTAGCAGACTGTACGGTATTTCATAAGGTTTAGACTTCACAAAAAGTCAACAGACGATCTTGCACAAACTCCATTGTCGTGGGATATCTTGCAATTTCAACTTCACTAACGCCGACTATGCCCGTCGCCTCAGGCGACTCAGCAGACGATCCTGCACCAAATAGTATTGTCGTGAGTTATCTTTCAACCCAAACTTCACTAACGCCGATTCATGCCTGTCGCCTCAGGCGACTCAACAGACGATCCTGCACAAACTCCATTGTCGTGAGATATCTTGCAATTTCAACTTCACTAACGCCGATTCATGCCTGTCGCCTCAGGCGACTCAGCAGACGATCCTGCACAAACTCCATTGTCGTGAGATATCTTGCAATTTCAACTTCA
>CAYSKU010000001.1:36380-46328 GCA_964431775.1 uncultured Ruminococcus sp.
CTAACGCCGATTCATGCCTGTCGCCTGAGGCGACCCGACTATGCCCGTCGCCTCAGGCGACAAAGTCTTTGCAGGCGATGAGAGATGTCCCTTCTTCGATGAAGTTTTCAACAAGAACGTCACCTGTCGCTACAGGCGCGTCTACCTCGAGCGCACGAACGAGCTTCATCGCCTCAAAGAGCGACTGCCTCGGTATCGGACGGTCGGTGCGTACCGGTAGCATTCGTGTACCGTTCTTTGTGTGAATTACGACTGTAGAGGTCAGCGTGCGTACCGGCGCGGTCACTTCGCTCTCAGCGTACTTCTTACCGCGAAGGCAGGTGTTGCCCGTGACCTTCGTGATCTTATCGTTAGCGTCAAGCTCGACAGTTATCTTACATCCAACAGGACAAACGACACAGGTCAATTCTTTGGTCTTCATTTACGGCTTCCTCCCATCTCGCGCAGATATACGGTGATCCTTTTGTCTCCCGACTCGACAAGTGCGGCAAGACGGTCGGCAGGCAGCTCGAGCGATTCCATCTCGCCCGGGGCAACTGCGTTACGTGCCTTTTTGACGAGTACCTCACCCGACTCACTCTCGATAACGAGCTGTACGCTCTTGTAAACGTCCGTTACGCGGAAGAATATGCGGACAGACTCCGCTTCCTCCGTTATGTCGATCCGCTCGGGAACGGTGTAGCGTACTCCAAAGCCCGTCGTTACCTCGACAGAGCCTATCACACGCTTCGCTTCACCGAGTATACGTGCGGCGGCGTGCTCTCCCGCAATGTCCGCTTCCTCCGAAACGTAATCGACGAGGTCGTGAACGTGCAGGACGTTTCCGCAGGCGTAGATGCCGTCTGCCTCGGTCTCACGGAACTGGTTGACGCTCGCGCCGTTCGTCATGCGGTCGAGCGCGATGCCGGCCCCCGTCGTAAGCTCGTTCTCGGGTATCAGACCGACCGACAGCAGAAGTGTGTCGCATTCGATGTATTCCTCAGTCCCCGGTATCGGACGGCGACCGTTCGCCTCGTCTACCTTTGCGATGGTGACACCTGTCACTCTCTCCTTGCCGTGTATCTGCGTTACGGTGTGAGAGAGACGGAGCGGAATGCCGAAATCGTCGAGGCACTGCGCGATGTTACGTGCAAGACCGCCCGAATACGGCATGATCTCACATACGGTAAGCACCTTCGCGCCCTCGAGGGTCATACGTCGTGCCATGATGAGTCCGATGTCGCCCGAGCCGAGTATGACGACACGGTTTCCGGGCATGAAGCCCTCGATATTTATGTATCTCTGAGCGCACCCTGCCGTGTATACGCCCGACGGACGAGAACCCGGTATGTTGAGCGCACCGCGTGTGCGTTCGCGACAGCCCATAGCAAGGATGACCGCATCAGCCGTTGCCGTGACGTAGCCGAGCTTCGGGGAAACGAAGGTCACGTGACGGTCGTTCGTCAGACCGAGCACCATGCAGTCGGTCTGTACGGTGATACCTGCTTCCGCTGCCAGCTTGACGTAGCGTCCCGCGTATTCGGGTCCCGACAGCTCCTCGCCGAAGCGGTGAAGACCGAAGCCTGCGTGGATGCACTGGTTCAGTATGCCGCCCGGTTCACTGTCACGCTCGAGTACCAGGACATCGTCAGGCGAAAGACCGCGGCGTACAGCGGCACAAGCCGCCGCAAGACCTGCGGGACCTCCGCCGATAACTATCAGTTTCTTGTGCATTTTCAGTTACCTCCCTTGCGCTTTTCCACAAGCCATGAGCCGCCGCCGCACTTCGTTACGGTATCAAGCTCCTTCTTCGTCTCACGTGCGATAAGGTCTGCGGCACGAGGTGAGCAGAAGCCGCCCTGACAGCGTCCCATACCTGCGCGGAGACGCTTTTTCAGCATATCGATGGTGACAGCCGGAATGGGTGCGTGGATAGCATCGATGATATCTCCCTCGGTCACGGTCTCACAGCGGCAGATGATACGTCCGTATGCCGGCTCACGGCGGCATAGCTCTGCCTTTTCTTCGTCTGTCATATGATTGAACTGCTTGTGATTTCCGTCCGCACGTCTGGTCGGGATGTAGTCGTCGCGATCCTCAAGCTCGAGACCTGCATCTGCAAGAAGTCCGACCAGATATTCGGCGGTCGCAGGAGAGGAGGCAAAGCCCGGGGACTCGACTCCGATAGCGTGGACGACATGGGGGAGCTGCTCGGATATACGGAGGTAGAAATCGTATATGTTCGGTGTGGCGCGAACGCCTGCGAACGAGGTTATCGCCATACGTGTGTTGACGGAGGGCATGAGAAGGTGCGCGCCCTTCGTTATCTCGTCAAGACCCGGTGCGGTCGTACTCTTGTCAGAGCCGTCCTCGATGGGGTAGGCGTTCGGACCGATCAGGAGGTTTCCGTCAACGGTCGGGCTGACGAGGATACCCTTGCCTCGGTCGGACGGGCATACGAATAATGTGGAGTTTGCCATGCTGCCGCATACCTTGTCAAGGACGATGTATTCGCCTCGTCTCGGGATGATCGTGATCGGAAGGTCACACTCACCGAGAAGCTCTGCGACGTGTGCGGAGTTTACGCCGGCACAGTTTACAACGTAGCGTGCGGCAACGGTCTCCGTTCCGTTCGAGATGTAATATATATCACCGGTACGTGTCGCGCCGATGACGTTGAAGTTGAAGTAGAAGTGGACACCGTTCGTTACGGCGTTGTCAGCCGCCGCGATGGTGATACCGTAGGGGCAGGTGATCGCCGCCGAGGGGGCGTAAAGGGAGGCTGTCGCCTCGGGAGAGATGTTCGGCTCCATACGGCGAAGCTCGTCTCTGCCGATGAGGCGCATATCGGGAACACCGTTCGCGATACCGCGCTCGTAAAGCTCACGCAGGGTGCGCTCGTCACTCTCGCCGAAGCCGACGACGTGAGAGCCGCATTCGCGAAGCGGCACGTCGAGCTGTCGTGCAAGAGACTTCATGAGTCGGTTGCCGCGCACGTTGAGCTGTGCCTTGAGAGTCCCGGGCTTTGCGTCGTAGCCTGCGTGGACTATCGCGGAGTTGGCGCAGGTCGCGCCCATTGCAACGTCACAGCCGGCTTCGCAAACGGCAACGGAACAATTTTTGGTCGATAGCAGTCGTGCGGTCATGACACCGGTGCAGCCGGCACCGATTATCAGTACGTCGTAGATCATATGTAAATTCTCCTGAGTCTGCCGGTCGCCCGACAGAGCCGAAAATGCGGCTCGATATGTCGCGACCATGCTTATTCACTTTAGTATAACACAATTTATTATGCAATACAACAAAAAACCAAAAAATCTTATTGGCAATAGTGACAAAAATACATACTTTTTCGGATGACACTATTGTATTTATAAAAAAACTATGATAAAATATTCTTCGAATACCGAACGTCAGGCAGAGACTGATGTTTTTACAGAGTATCGATATCCATTTTTTTGATCTTTTTTGGAGGAAGCGGTCATTACCGCGTAAAGGACTATGGCAAACGAAAACAAGCTCGAAGTAAACGAGACCTTTTACCGCTCGGCACAGGCTCTTATAGCGGAGGTCGAAAAGGTCGTCATCGGTAAGCACAACGAGATCGTGCTTCTCGTAACGGCTATGCTCTCCGGCGGTCACGTGCTGATCGAGGACGTCCCGGGAACAGGTAAGACCACCGTTGCGGCGGCTCTCTCGAAGGCGGCAGGTCTTGACTTCAACCGCGCACAGTTCACCCCCGACGTTATGGCGTCCGACATCACCGGCTTCAACGTATACAACCGTCAGAAGGAGGAGTTCGAGTTCCGTGAGGGTCTCGTTATGACGAATATACTTCTGGCAGACGAGATCAACCGTGCCTCTCCGAAAACACAGTCCGCGCTCCTTGAGGCGATGGAGGAGGCAAAGGTCACAGTTGACGGAACGACCTACCGCGTTCCCGATCCGTTCATGGTCATAGCTACGCAGAACCCGACAGGCTATGTCGGTACGTATCCGCTTCCGGAGGCACAGCTCGACCGTTTCGCTATGCGTCTCTCGATGGGCTACCCGACCGAGGAGGAGGAGATAAACATAATCTCCGACCGTCGCGGCGTGAATCCGCTCGACAAGGTACACGCGATCACCGACGTCGAGACCATACGCGGTATCCGTGCCACGGTGCAGAACGTCGCCCTCGAGCCCGAGATATGCCGCTATATAGTTCAGCTCATCCACGCGACACGTAAGTCAACGAAGCTCTCGCTCGGTGCTTCCCCCCGTGCCTCGCTCCTTCTCATGAAGCTCTCGCAGGCATACGCCTTCCTTCGCGGACGTGACTACGTACTTCCCGAGGATATCGCCTTCGTCTTCACGCCCGGTATCGCACACCGTATCGTACTTTCACAGGAGGCGCGTCTGAATCGCGAATCACAGAGCGATATACTTGCGGAGATACTCCGTACCGTCGAAGTGCCGTATAAGACCAAGAGATAACGAAAGTGGCAGAGCATGGATAAAAGCTATCAAAAGAAGCCGCTTGTCAAATTCACGAAGTCGGCAATAGTTTACGGATGTCTTCTGTTGTTCGCGCTCGTCTTCACGCAGGCTCTCCGCGCACGTGCATCTGCGGTGCTGTTCTGGTTCCTCGTGCTTATGCCGATCGTGTCGGTAATATACGTGCTGGTCGGCAAGGCATTGATACGTATCTACGTCGGCTCGGACATAACCAAGGTCGAAAAGCTACAGCCTGTCGAGTACGAGCTTCGTATAATAAATGCCTCCCCCTTCGCGTATCCGTTCATCGAGGCGATAATAAGCGTTCCTCAGCCGGACGGTGTACGCTGTACGGAGCAGTCGCTGACCATGAGCCTCGCGCCTATGGGAAGCTACATAGTAAAGCACACTACGAGCTTCAAGTATCGCGGAACGTACGAGATCGGCGTGAGATGCCTTTATATAAAGGACTTTCTCGGTCTGTTCGCCATTCGTCTCGACGTTGATATCTACAATAACGTCCTCGTGTTCCCCCGAAAGCTCGATATGAATATGAAGCTATCGACCTCCGCAACGGACATCCCGAACGACTCCGCAAAGCTCGTGTTCTCGACCGAAAAGGCGGAGATCGGAAACATACGCGAATACGTTCCCGGGGACTCACTAAAGAGCATCCACTGGAACCTTTCGTCAAAGTCCCCCGTCGGTACGCTGATGGTCAAGGACTTCAATACGAACACCTCGCAGAGCGTATACGTACTCTGTGACTTCTCACGTGCGATACCGTCCGAGGTATTCGAGGATGAGGATATGCGTGCGGCACGTGAAAGAGCGGAGCGTGAAGCGAAGCGTAAGCCGAAGACGAAGAACGTCAAGCTGAAGACCGCAAAGCCCGACAAGGCGGCGATCGCCGCCGAAAGAGCCGAACGCCGAAAGGCAGGACGTATAAAGGGCGGTATGACCGGTGCCGGTGCGGCAGATGCGGCAGTCATAGACGAGATGATCGCGGCGGCTGACAACAAGGTCGCACCAAAGGAGCCGCGCACTAAAAAGCCTTTGTTTGGCAAACGTAAGAATACCGAGCCGGTCGAGCAGAAGAGCGCGGAGGTGCTTGCCGCCGAGGCAGTCGAAGCCGAGCGTAAGAGACGGGACGCCGAGACTAAGTCGCAGCTTGCGATAGGCGGCACGGTACGTGCGGAATTCGCGCCCGACATGGACGAGTTCTGTGCGGACGGTGTGGTCGAGATGGCTATGGCGGCAACGCTCAACGAGCTTCGCAACGGCAATCAGGTAACGCTCATATGGAACGACTCACGCTCGGATTCTGGTATCGTTGCCGTAGAGCTGACCTGTCCCGAGGACTTTGACGGCATATATTCCGTCTTCTCGACCGTTCCGTCAGCACCCGAGAGTACCGGCATAAACGACCTTCTCCTGCTGATCGGTGAGTCGCTGAACGTCACCATAAGACTTTGTACCTCGAACCTCGACCCGCTGTCGCTGAACAGCTACAGTGCTATCCCGGGACTGTTCGGCGGTGCCGGAACGGGCTGTGTCGCGGAGGTGCTTCTGTTCAACCCCGAGGATCGATACGAGGATATCAAGATACGCCGTGAGTACGTTGAGATGTGTCGTATACGTCTTGCACAGGACGGTGTCGATCTCACGGAGCTCAAGACCTTCAAGGATGAGAACGGAAGCTACACTATCCGCAAGGTCGCGAATTAGAGTAC
The DNA here is from genome assembly GCA_964431775.1 of uncultured Ruminococcus sp. GTDB lineage: Bacteria > Bacillota > Clostridia > Oscillospirales > CAG-272 > UMGS1696. The sequence goes on from CAYSKU010000001.1 coordinate 42,569, forward strand.
ACGGCTCACCTTTATAACGTAGTAATAAGGAAATCGTATCTTATGAATAAAATTTTGAAAAATAAAGGAAAGGGCAAGGGTCGGAAAAACGAGTCCTTAGAGCAGAAGATCGATGCCGCGCAGAGAAAAAAAGCGAGACTGCGCGCCTCGTCAACTCTGCCGCCGATGACGGTCTCACCTGCGAAGGAGATGACCGCGGCGTATACGCTCGTCGGACTTCTGCTTCGTGCGCTCGTGCTGTTCATGGGCGTTTGCGGTATGTTCCTGTTCTTCGGCGATGCCACACGTCTCGTCATACTGAGCGATGCGCGTGCGACAGGTATAGTACTCGACGTATCCTTCGTAGTCCTTGTCAGCGCACTGATCACCGTTTTGATGATGGCTATGTCCCTGCACCGTGTGGTATGGGGACTATCGCCGCTGATCCTCTGCGGTGTCTCTGCCGCGTATATATTCGGTCGCTACTCCGATCCGATCGGCTTCATCGTAGAGGCGTTTCGCCGACTGTTCGAGCTGCTGCTCACGAATATGGCTGAGGCAGGCTACACGACCTATATGCAGTACGTCTCCGATGCGGCGTATTCCTACGATGAGGAGCTTCTCGTCCGCTTCGCAGTCGCCGCGATCATCATAGTCACAGGTGTAGTGCTTGGCTACGGTATGGCAAGACGTGTCAGAGCGACACCTGTCGCGATAGTCTGCGCGGTCTACATGATACCCGTGTTCATGTTCAACCTTACGAGGACGAACAAGGGTCTTGCACTCGCACTCATCTTCATCTGCGGTGCGGTCGCGCTGTACCTCTTCGACGGTATATACGGTGGGGTCTTCGCGGCACGAAAGGATAAGAAGGCGGCGAAAAAGGCGGCAAAGAAAGCCAAAAAGGATGCAAAAAAGGCGGCACGTCTCGCTCGTCTCGCACTGAAGAACAGTGCGGCACTCGCCTACAATACCGCGCTCGAGGGCGGACTTACACGTTCTGCCGCGAAAAAGGCACGTGATGCGGTCTTCGCACGTGACAAAAAGGAGCGTGAGGAGGCGGAGCGTGTCAGACGTGCGGCACTTCGTCACGAAAAGGAGCAGAAGCGTGAGGCAAGGCTTGCCGCACGTGAAGCACGTACCGCCGAGCGTAAGGCAAGACGTGAGGAGGCGGCACGACTTCGCGCAAGGTCTGCGGCTGTCAAAAAGTCGAAGGATCCCGAGCGTGCAGCCGAATTGAAGCGTGAACGTGCGGATGCACGTATCAGCGAACGTAATGCAAGGAACGAGCGCGGACGTGAAGCGAAGGCGGCACGAGTCACCTCGTTCAAGACCACGTCGGCAGGCGGCTACGCCGGAGCTATGGCTATGCTCATCGCCTTCCTTGCGGTCGCCATACCTATGGCGGCGGTGCAGAAGAACTTCCCGATAATAGACGTCATCAATGATCGTATGCAGCTCGTGCGTACCTACGTCACGGCGTACCTCATGGGTGATGACGTTGACCTAAACTCCCTTGCTATGTACGGCGGTGTAGCGGAGCTGAACCCTCGTACAGTCAACTTCGATACTCCGCAGTACACGGGGCAGAAGCTATTCTCGGTCGAGTCCGGCTATGCGGCACCTGTGTATATGCGTAGCTGGATAGGTACGGACTACGACCTCGAGAACGACCTCTGGACGTCTGCGGACTCCGATGAGGTGCTTGCGTACCGCGAACGCTTCGGCGCATCCTATACACCCGACAACATATCGTATTTCTTCAACAAATACGTATATCCGTCGGCACTTGAGGTGAACAAGGTCGATCAGTACCGCAACTTTGACGATTACGGCTTCCGTGTGTTCCAGCTTCACATAAATAGAGTTAGCGGCACGAGCAAGATACTGTTCATTCCGTCAACGATGAATGCGGGACTCGGTATAATGGACTTCGGCTCGATAGAGCATACCGAAAAGAAGTATTCCGCATACTATGACGGTATATATTCCTCGCGCTTCTTCGGAGAGGGAACGTCATATTCGACCTCGTCCTTCAATCCGGTGCTGAAATCGGAGGAGCTTGCCGACAACCTCGAGGGCTCTATCGAGTACTACAACCTTGCAAAGCTCTACGCGGACACCATCGACATCATCACAGAGGAGATATCCGGAAAGCTGCTGTTTGACGAGACACGCGAATACACCTACGAGACTCCCCTCGGTGAGCTGACGTTTGCCGGAAGCGACCTTTCGTTCCTCATAACGGATTTCGCTGAGGATATGGAGGAGCTCGGCTACAAGCCGAAGGCGGCACCGTACTTTGTGGAAAGCTACCTTGCCATGACGACTGCGGAGCGGAAGACGTTCCAGAACACGTTCGACAAGGAGATAAACTACCGTGACTACACGGAGGAGACCTATCGGACGACGTTTGGCAGTGAGTCTATCGCCGCGCTTGCGGAGGATATCCTTGCGGATGCAGGTATAGTCAAGGGTGAGAAGTACGTTCACGACAAGTCCGCGCAGGAGAAGATGAACGAGAACCAGCTGAACCGTCTGACCGCCGAAGAACGCTACGGCAACGAGTACGGCTCATGGTTCACCGACACGGACGGAAACGTCATACCTCGTCACGAGGCGATAATGGCGGTCATAAACTATCTGCGCTACAATTACGAATACACTCTCGATCCCGAATGTGAGCAGGTCGAGCTTCTTGACGAGGACGGAAACGTCGTGCTTGACGAGAACGGTGAGCCTGTCATGGTAGACTACGTTGAGTCGGAGACTAACCTTGAAGCGTTCCTGTTCGAGGTAAAGCAGGGGTACTGCGTACACTTTGCGACCTCTGCCGTCGCGCTCCTGCGTGAGCTTGGCTTCGCGGTGCGCTACGACGAGGGCTACATCGCCTCCGGCTGGAATCGCACCTACGACCCCGAGGCTATATCGACTTATCGAACGAGCGTTCGCGACTATGATGCACACTCCTGGGTCGAGGTATATTATCCGGCTATCGGCTGGGTGACCTACGAATGCACTCCGTCCTACTGTGAGGAGATGTACGACCTTGCAGATCTGTCGAGCAGCTCTTCGTCGAGCGGCATAGACAAGAACAAGGTGACGGTACGTGAGGAGACCGCACCGGAGGAGATCGTAGAGGTCGATCTCGGTGAGGAGGTAGACTACACGCCCGTTATAATAGCGATATGTGTAGCTGTTGCGGCACTGCTCGTGCTGTCGATAGTATGGACGGTATTGAAGCTGCGTGCGAGACGTGCGATAGAGAAGCGGCGTCGTCTGATCGAGGAAGCAAAGGACGAGCGACGCTACTATGACGGACAGACGGACATCCACAAGTACGCACGGGACGTTACCGACTGTATATTCGACATATTCGATGCGCTCGGCTGTCCGCACGAGACGGGAGAGCTGCCGACAGAGTACGCGCTCCGTATCGAGGGAGACTACGCCGACATTTCGAAGCACAGGATAACCGACGTGATGGAGATCATCGAGAAGGAGGAGTTTGGCGGTACGCTTACGTTCCGTGAGCTGACCACTCTTGCCGAATATCTTTCCGAGATCATAAGCTCCGTATACGCAGGACTTCCGGCTATGCAGAAGTTGAGGATGCGTTACTTTATGGACGTTATCTGACGAACGAAGAAGGGTCGGGGAAGACCTTGTAAAAAAGGTCTCCCCGACGCTTCGCGCTTATACGAAATAATTTTGAAAAAAGATCGGACAGGCTATGGAAAACATAACAAACGAAGAATTTACGGAAAAGAAGAGGGCGGCA
>CAYSKU010000002.1:0-11639 GCA_964431775.1 uncultured Ruminococcus sp.
TCACAAAGATCTCTCGCTCCTGTACATATCTCCTTCTTTTTCAAACAGCACCTAAGAAACGAAAGGCGGGTACACCTATAGGCTACATAAACGCAGAGGACATCCTCCCACGCGAGCTTCTTGACAGGATCAGGGAGTACATAGAGGGAGAAGCGATCTATATTCCGAGGACAGGCGAAAAAAGGGTGGCTTGGGGAGAGCGAAACGGTACACGTAACGAGTACGACCGCAGGAACCGCGCCATAATATCGGAATACAAAAGCGGACGCTCGGTAGCTGAGCTTGCCGAGAGCTACGCTCTATGCGAGGACAGCATCCGAAAGATACTGCGTGGGGGGTCGCCTGAGGTCGCCTGAGGCGACAGACAGTCATCGGCGTTCTTGAAGCCGAGATCGCACGATAACCCACGACAATATTATTTATGCAGCTCCGGTCGCCTGAGGCGACAGGCAATCATCGGCGCACTTTCAGTCGAAATTGAAAGATAACCCACGACCATATTATTTTGTACAGCTCTGTCCACGGACGGTCTGTGAGGTCTAAACTTTATATTTTTAGTATGTAGGGAACGTTTCGGCGTTCCCTACTCGCTTTTTGTCGGCTCAGGCGACTGCCGCTGTATACAAGGCAAAATTTTATAGTCTGCTTGCAATATGCCGCTGTATTATGTATAATATTGTAGCATCTTTTTAGGCGTTGTTTGAAAAAGAAGGAGATATGTACAGGAGCGAGAGATCTTTGTGATAGACGAAGAATTTTTCCGCAGGAATACTTCGTATTTCAAGGGGAAATTCTGATGTATAGCGCAAAAAGCTCCGCTATCTGTGCATATTGACTTTTTTCAAACACGCCATAATACGGAGACATTTATGGCGACACTTCTTCTCATCGTTATCTATATGGCGTACATCGGACTCGGTATCCCCGACTCCCTTTTCGGCACGGCATGGCCGGCTATGCACCTCGACCTCGGACTCTCCGTCGATGTTGCCGGCTACCTCACACCGCTGTTCTCGGTGTTCAGCATCATTTCGAGCCTTGCAAGCACGAGAGTAATAGCTCGCTTCGGTACGGGACGTGTCGCGGCAGCCAGCACCGCCATGACGGTCATCGGGCTTTTCGGCTACTCGATCTCAACGAACATTTTGTGGCTGATACTTTTCTCCGTTCCGCTCGGCTTCGGCGCAGGCTGTGTGGATGCCGCGATGAACTCCTACGTAGCTCTGCATTACAGGGCTATGCACATGAACTTTCTGCACTGCGCCTACGGAGTCGGCGTGTCGATAAGTCCGCTGTTCATGTCGGCGGCACTCGAACGTTACGGAAGCTGGCATAGGGGCTACATTGACGCAGGTGTCGTCCAGCTCGTTATCGCGATCGTTACGATAGTCGCGCTTCCGCTGTGGGGTCGAGTCAAGGGAGGCGGCAGCTATGCCGAAGCGGAGGAGACGGAGGTACGCACTGTCGGTATACGTGAGCTTGCACGAGATCCGGCGGTACGACTTGCGTGGCTCTGCTTCTTCTCGTCCTGCACGCTCGAATATTTTTGCAGTACGTGGGGAAGCACGTTTCTCGTTGAGTGCAAGGGCATGACCGCCGACCGTGCCGCGTTCATGATAACGTTCTACTTTATCGGGCTGACCCTTGCACGCTTTCTCTCGGGCATACTTTCGATAAAGCTCGACTCATGGCGAATAATCAAGATAGGTATGGCGATCCTCGTTCCGGCGGTGATACTGATACTCCTGCCGCTGTCGGCATGGGCGGCGTGTCTCGGCTTTTTTCTGATCGGACTCGGCAACGGACCGATGTATCCGAACTTTATGCACCTGACACCGTCATGCTTTGGTGCGGATATCGCGCAGTCGGTGATAAGCTCGCAGATGGCGGCGGCTCACGTTAGCTCTATGTTGATGCCGTTTCTCTACGGCGGCATAGTCAAGGCTTTCGGTATGTCCTCGTTTCCCCTCTGCTTTACCGCGATCTATCTCCTCTTCACCTACTCCACCCTCACCCTGCGGCGGCGTGTCGCCGCGGACGGTCATCGGCGGTCGTAAAGCTTGGGCTCCGAGGGGGAGATCCAGACACGTAGTGTCTGAACGGGTCGCCGAGAGTCAATGGAGGCTCGCGAACCGAGCCTCCATTGCGCCGCTTCCTCGCAGGAACATAAAATTTCGGAAACGCTGTGCGCTTCCTTCCTTGTAAGAAGCATACGGTCTGCCAAAGACATAAAGTCTGTAGACCACCCCTGCACAAGCTCCACCCTCATGGGATATCTTTCAACCACAACTTCAAGTGCGCCGATGACCGTCTGCGGTCTCAGACCGCCGCCGATGTCTGCGCGCAGCCTCAGGCTGCAAAACAAGAATTTTTTGTTTTGAGTTATAGATTTTTGTATATACAAAACGCAAAAAATGTGCTATAATTGATGTGTATAACTATATGATGTCTTTTTATGTCTCCCGCGGGAGACCGTATCATTACCAACGGAGCAGATTTTTTGATCATGGAAGAAAAAAATAAAAAAGAGCTTGATAAAAAACGCGATCACCCCCGTAGCCGCACCGAACGTTCGTACACGAACCGTCCGCGTTCCGACCGCAGCCGCTACCCGAACGAAAAGCGCGAGAACGTCATCGTCGGACGTAACGCCGTGCGTGAGCTGCTGTCCTCCGAGACCCCTGTCGATAAGATCCTCGTCTCCGGACGAGAAGGCTCGGTCGTCGCACTGATCGCTCAGGCTAAGGAACGCCATATCCCCGTAGTCGATACCGACTCCTCCGCACTCGACCGCCTCTCCGGCGGCGAAAATCATCAGGGTATCGCCGCTTACGTAGCCGAAAAGGAATACTCTACAGTCGAAGACATACTTGCGACAGCGGAGGAACGCGGTGAGATGCCCCTCATCGTGGTGTGTGACGGCATAGAAGACCCACATAACCTCGGCGCGGTCATACGCTGTGCCGAATGTGCCGGAGCGCACGGTATCATAATCCCCGAGCGACGCGCCTGCGGTCTTACACCGGCAGTATCAAAGGCCTCTGCCGGAGCGATACTGCATATGAAGATCGCACGTGTCGGAAATATCGCGCAGACCATCGAAAAGCTCAAGGAGAGCGGCGTATGGACGTTCGCCGCCGAGGCTGACGGAGTTGACTTCTACGAAGCGGACTTTCACCTGCCGTGCGCCATAGTTCTCGGTGGGGAGGACAGTGGTGTCAGCCGTCTCGTTCGCGAACGCTGCGACTTCACCGTCTCCATCCCGATGTACGGTCATGTGAATTCACTGAACGTTTCAACGGCGGCCTCCGTACTCCTGTCACGGGCGGCAAGAATGCAGAGAACGAGATAACGGAGTGCATACCGCACATTCTCCGGAGCTACATTTTCGGCATAGGAAAGGATAGATCGGCATATGTCGATCGATGTACTTTGATCATGATGAAAAATAAGAAAAACAGGAAAGATAATTCGGGCGATGCCCTGTTCGGCAGACTCGGACGAAGCTCGGGCGGCAGGTCGTCCGAGGTCGAGAAGACCTCCGGCTTCAAGTCCGACAATAACGATGCCGACGAATACGATTCCATCGACATAAACGAGGAGTCGGACAGCGAGCTCGACATAAACGAGCTTCTTCGGAAGTATATGCCCGAGTATTCCGAGGAAAACGAGGCTCAGTCGGGCGGCGTGCTGTCACGTATCAAAAAATCCTCAAAGGATCGGGAGGCTGACGATAAGCTCATCTCCGCGCTCGACTCGGTCTTCTCCGAGGATGCGGAAAACGCCGCTCCCGATACAGCTCCCACAGAAGCCCTCTCGACCGAGGAGGTCGAGCTGCTCGACGAAACGGAGCTTCCCGAGGCAGTCGAGCCTACCGAGGAGCTGTCGGCAGAGGAGGAGCTTCCCGAGTCCTTCGTTGAGACCGAGGACTTCGTGGGGGATGCCGCCTTTGCGGAGGATGACGAGCTTCCCGAGGAGTTCGCGATCGCCGAGGAGGAGCTGCCTGTCGAGGAGATCGGCAGACGAGGAAAGCCGAAGCTGCCGGAGCCTCCCGTTGACGAATACGAGCTTGCGGAGGAGGTATCCGAGGAATACACCGCAGATAACACGGACACCTACGAGGAGGAGACCCTTCCCTCTCCCGAGTGGATGGAGGAGGTCGAGGAGAAGCCGAAAAAGAAGCTCTTTGACTTCGGCTTCCTGAAAAAGAAGAAAAAGCAGACCCCTGTCGAGGCCTCGTACTCCGATGACGAATTCATCTCTGACGACACGCCCTCCTTCGAGGACGACAGCGACACGGACTATTTCGATGACGATGCTCCCTCCGAAGCGTTCGCAGACGAGACGGAATTCGCTCCCGAGGCTGACGTCACCGTCTTCGCAGAGCCTACAGCAGTAGAGGAAGCAGTCGCCGAGGTCGAGCCGCAGCTCGAGCGGACAGACGAGACGGAGACAGCTGCGGTAGGTGAAGCGATAGTCGAATCCGAGCTTGAAGCGGACACGGTCGCGGACGGCGCGAACGAGGAGGATAGCGAGGACGTCACGGAGCTTCGTCTCGACCTTTCGTCTGACGAGATCGCCGAGGGCGAGGGTGCGGACGGTGTTGAGGACGAAGCCGCAGACGATGACTACGACTTTGAGGAAGAGCCTATCGACCCGACCGACATGAACCTTATGATCGCGTTCGGACTTGACGGCAAGGGAGACCGCAAGGCTGACCGTGCAAAGGCGTTCGGCGACCGTCTCGAAGCCAGACAGCATTCACGTGAAGCGAACAAGGTAAAGCTCGACCGACCCGAATTTGTCGATAAGACACAGACTCCGCGCATACGTAAGGAGTTTAGTCGGCGCGGTATCGCGCTTCACGTAAAGCTCGCGCTGTGTACGGTATTCACCGTGCTTCTCATGATATTCGAGAACATGGAGGTGCTGTCGAAGCTGTTCACCGGAACATCAAAGCAGTTTGGCGGAGCGTTCGACCCGGCGGTCTACCCGACCGTATATATAATGGTAAGCCTACAGCTCATGCTTCTTGCGTGTCTCTGCGCTCACGAGCAGATAGCGGACGGCTTCAAGTATCTTTTCAGAGGTGTACCGAAGCCGGAGACGATGCTGTCCGTGCTGACGGTCGTCGGCATACTTTACTCTGTCCTTCTCGTTCGTCTGAATGACGGAGAGCCCGTGATGTTCAACTTCATGGTAGCGATGACCGCGCTGTTCACCCTGCTCTACGCGATATACAACCACAAGCGTGAGGTACTGAACTTCCGCATAGTCGGAAACAAGAAGCCGAAGCACATCGTGCGCCGCCTGATGGACGAGGAGTCCGAGGGAGAGGCACGTGCGTTCGAGGACAACGACGAGGTCTGCGACGTTATGAAGATCGAGAAGACCGACTTCATCGACGGCTTCTTCGGCAGACTGTCGAAGCCCGACCCGACCGCAACGCGCTTCATGACCGCGTTGCTCAGTGCCATCGGCGCGATAGCCGTTCTGTTCGGCATACTGACGAACTTCCGTGGCGGCAGTGCGGATGCGGTTCTCGGAACGATCTACGCTTCACTTCTGCTCGTTGCACCGCTGTCCGTTTACATAACGTTCAGCTATCCCTTCTACCGTGCAAACGTTGCGGCACGTGAATATGACAGTGCGATAATCGGCGATGCCTCCCTCGAGGAATATTCGAACGCCTCGATCATCAGCTTTGACGACAAGAACGTATTCCCGTCCTACTCCGTAAAGGTGCAGAACATCCGCATATACAACAACGCACGAGTTGACCGAGTCTTCTATTATGCCGCCTCGGTATTTGCCTACGCCGGAGGTCCTCTACAGGATGTATTCGAGGTCGCGACGGTCGAGATGGGGCATTCGGCAGACGTCAAGATATATGACACGGAGGCAGGCTTCCTTGCGACTCAGGTAAACGGAGTCAACATCTTCTTCGGAAGTGCGGAGGCATTAAAGGGGCGCGGCTTCGAGATAGACGCAGGTGCGGAGGAGGACGACATGGATCTCTCCGACGAGCTGTCGATCATGTATATGTTCCGCGAGAACAAGCTCGTTGCGAAGATGTACATCCAGTACGTCATGGATGCTGACATAGACCTCATTCTCAAGCAGTTCTCCGGAAGTGGACTTTACATCTGTGTACGCACATTCGATCCGAACATAGACGAGCGGATGATAGCGCGGAAGCTGAACATGAAGCGTATGCCGCTAAAGATAGTTCGTTATGCGAGTGCGGAGGAGGTAATGTCCTACGAGGAGAAGGTAGACAGCGGACTTGTGACCTGCGGTTCGCCGAAGTCGCTCCTACAGGTGATCTCGTACTGCGAGAAGGTACTGCGTACCAGGAAGACGGATCTTGCGCTCGGCGTACTGTCGGTGATGATAGGTGCGGCGATCCTCGTTCTGCTGCTGCTGTCCGATTCGATGGGGCTCTTGAATTCGCTCTACATTGCGATATACCAGCTCATCTGGATGATTCCCCTCACCATATCCTCCCGAATGTTCATCCGCTAAGTGGGTCGGCTGAGCCGACAAACAGTCATCGGCGCACTTTCAGTCGAGATCGCACGACATCCCACGACAATATCATTGATTCGGATAAGGCTCCCTCCGGGAGGGAGCTGTCGCGCACGCGACTGAAGGAGAGCGCGTTACAAAGCGGCAAGTGCCGACAGACAGTCATCGGCGCACTTTCAGTCGAGATCGCACGACATCCCACGACAATATCATTTGTTCAGATATCAATGCACTTTCAACAGATATCCCACGATATCGAGGTAACGTACAGTAATTTTCACAGGAGGAGTCGGGGAAAGCTTTTACTATGCTAAGGCTTTCCCCGCTGTATTTTTATTATGAGAGACGATATAAGAAGCTTTATAACAAAGGTACAAAAGCCCGGGCGATATACCGGAGGGGAAACGAACAGTGTCATGAAGGAGCTATCCGAGGTACGGATGCGTGTTGCGTTCTGCTTCCCCGACACCTACGAGATCGGAATGTCGAACCTCGGTATGCGTATCCTCTGCGACTGCTTCAACGCAGTTGACGGAGTATGGTGTGAGCGTGTCTATGCACCTTGGGTCGATATGGAGGACGAGATGCGTAGCCGCGGTATTCCGCTGTTCACGCACGAGAGCGGCGACAGTGTCGGTATGTTCGACGTAGTCGCGTTCACGATGCAGTACGAGCTGTGCTACACGACCATGCTCAATATGATCGACCTTGCCGGAATACCGATACGTCGTGACGAACGCGGTGATGCTTCGCCGATACTTCTTGCAGGAGGTCCCTGCTCCTATAATCCCGAGCCGGTCGCCGACTTTATCGATGTTTTCTCGATAGGTGAGGGTGAGGAGGCACTTGCGGAGTTTGCCGCACTCTACCTCGAGATGAAGGACAACGGAACGTACACGAAGGACTCCTTCCTCTATCGTGTCGCAACGGAGCTAAAGGGGTTCTACGTTCCGAAATTTTACGATATCTCCTACAACGAGGACGGCACGATCGCCGCGATAGAGACGACAGACGAGCGTGTCCCGAGGGTGGTAGTCAAGCGTGTCATCGAGGACTTTGACAAATGCTATGTACCGCTCGATCCGGTCATGCCGAACATCGAGACCGTTCACGACCGAGTGACGATGGAGGTCATGCGCGGCTGCATCAGAGGCTGTCGCTTCTGTCAGGCGGGTATGGTCTGCCGTCCCGTGCGCGAAAAAGCTCCCGAGACTCTCGACTGCATCGCACGTACCATGGCTGACAACAGCGGCTACAGTGAGATATCGCTCTCCTCCCTCTCGATAAGCGACTACACAAAGATAAGCTCCCTCACCGACCGTCTTCTTTCGTGGACAGACGAGCGCATGATAAACCTGTCGCTTCCGTCCATGCGTGCCGACAGCTTCACAAAGGAGCTTATGGACAAGATATCGACTGTCCGCACGAGTACGCTCACGTTCGCGCCGGAAGCCGGAACACCTCGTCTACGCGACATAATAAACAAGAACATAACGGAGGAGGAGATACTTCGTGCCGCCGGAGTTGCGTACTCAGCCGGAAAGAATCAGATAAAGCTCTATTTCATGAACGGTCTTCCCGGGGAGACCTACGAGGATATCGAGGGTATCTCGACCCTTGCAAGCCATGTCGTTGACGAATACTACAAAACGCCGAACCGCAATAAGGCACGTCAGCCGCAGGTAACGCTCTCTGTCGCCTGCTTCATCCCGAAGCCGCATACGCCGTTCCAGTGGGAGAGGCAGAACACCATAGAGGAGCTGCTCGACAAGCAGAGGTTCCTCTCCGAAAAGATAAAGGATCGCAAGGTCAGATACAATTATCACGATGCAAAGGTGTCACGTCTCGAGGCAATATTTGCCAGAGGAGACCGCCGTCTCGCCACGGCACTCGAGGAGGCGGTACGCCGTCACGTCCGCTTTGACGCATGGGAGGAGCATTTCGACTATGACAAATGGATGGACATCTTCGAGTCGGTCGGGATAGACCCTGCGTTCTACGCAAACAGGACTATGTCCGATGACGAGATACTTCCTTGGGACATGATATCGGCAGGTATCTCAAAGGAATTCCTGCTGTCGGAGCGGCATAAGGCGCAGTCTGCGATAGCAACTCCGTCATGCAAGGAAAAATGCTCGGGCTGTGGCGTAAACCGACTCGTTGACAAAAAATATTGTCGTTGGTGTCCCGGGCATCCGGAAAGCTCGGACAGTGCGGGAGTCATCGCGGATGCTTCGAGCGGCGGTGAACGTCCCGAAAAGGCACCCACACCGAACAAAGGAAGTGTCAAGGCGGCACGTCACATCAGGGTACGCTTCCGCAAGTTCGGAGCCATGCTCTATATCTCCCACCTTGACCTTGCAAAAACGCTCATGCGCTCCGTGATCCGTTCGGGACTGCCGATATACTACACGGAGGGCTTCAACCCGATACCGAAGATGGTATTTGCGACTCCGCTGTCGGTCGGGTGCGGCGGTGATGCGGAGGTACTCGACCTTCGTATGATGAAGGCGGTATCGAACGCAGAGATACTCGAACGTCTTCGTGCCGTCATGCCGAACGGCATCGAGGTAACGGAGGTCTACGAGCAAAAGGGAAAGCTGACCGACATAATGTGGGCAGAGAACGAGCTGCGCTACGCGGACGTTTCCGCCTCGGTCGAGCTGTGTGAGGAGATAGAGGAGCTGTTCCGGCATCCCGTTATAATGATGAAGCGATCGAAGAGCGGAGACCGCGAGACGGACATATCGGAGCTGATACGTTCCCTTCGTGCGGAGGTCGTCGAGGGAGACGAGACGCACCTGACCGTCACTGCGGTGACATCCGCAGACAGTGCGCGGTATCTGAACCCCGAGTACATCGCACAGGCGATAGAGGAGCATTTCGGTATCTCGGGAGAGCACGGCTGGCACATAATAACGAGAAAGAAGCTCCTACTCTCGGACGGCGAGACGGAGTTCGTTTAAGGTATGCACCGTGAGTGACAAACGTCACTCACGGCCTTTTTTTCTTTTGATGACATACACATCTCCGGTATCGTCAACGGTCATGATGAATATATCGTGCAGAGTGATATGACGTGCGGCGATCTCACGTTCGAGCCGCTGTCTCGTCCAGCCGACGAGGGAGAGACCGTCATCGCACACACGGCCGTCGGCGACACAGAGGTGGGCGACGCCCTTTTCGGTAGGAGAGAGAGACATAGCCTCGGCGGTCGGAGGGGAAGCCTTGGCGTAAAGGAAGACGGAGAGCTGACCGTTCTCCTCGAGTATGGCGTAATCGACCTCGGCTATCGAGGCACAGCCCTTTTGACGAAGCTCGGAGAACAGCTCCTCGATATCGACACGATTTTTCCGAAGCTCCCTCATGTCGAGCTGTCCGTGCTTGATGAGGACGGAGGGAGAGCCGCAGATGATACGTTTCAGGCGACTGCTCTTTATCAAAAGGAACGAAACGAGCAGCTCTATAGAAAGAAGTATGACGATCGCGACTATGGCGTAGAGGAGTGGTATATCCGGGTCGAGGATGGGGGTAGCGGCGATCTCCGAGAGCATGATAGTCACAATAAATTCCGAGACCTGCACCTCGCCGATCTGCCGCTTCCCCATAAAGCGCATAGTAACGATCAGCGTAAGATACAGCACTGCGGTACGTAGCATAATATTTATCATACCTTGATTATACCCCTCTCCTCAGCCAAGTATACAGGCATCGGGTCGGCTGTCGCCTGAGGCTGGGATCGCAAAAGATCTGCACAAATGATATTGTCGTGAAATCGCTTGCAATTCCAACTGAAAGTGAGCCGATTCATGTGCGCAGCCTCAGGCTGCCGCACTCTCCTTCAGGCAGACAAGCTGCCAGCTCCCTCCCGGAGGGAGCCTTATATACGTGAAGCCGGTACGAAAGAATACAACAAAATATCATGTCAGCCGACTCTGCACCAATAATATTGTCGTGGGATCGCTTGCAATTCCAACTGAAAGTGAGCCGATTCATGCGCGCAGCCTCAGACTGCCGAGCTGTTGACAGAATGGGGCTTTTTTGATAAAATATTATGGGATCGAGTGGGCGTGTCCGTATACCCACCACCGACAATATACTACACTACTACAACTACCGCTAACGGAGGAGCTATGGATCGCGAAAAGCTGACCGACCTTACGTCCGCACTGTGTGACACAGTCGTCTGCGCGGACGAGACCGTTTCTACAAACACCGACGCTCGACGTCTCACAGCGGAGCTTCCCTCCGCCGACGTCATCCTCTGCACGGCGAAGCGGCAGACCGGAGGGCGCGGCAGACAGGGCAAGAGCTTCCTTTCACCGGACGGCGGTCTCTATATGACGCTTGCCATGCGTACAGGTCTTCCCCTCGCCTCGGTCGTCGGCGTGACCTCCTCTGCGGCTGTCGCGGTGACGAACGCCCTCGAACAACAGAGCATTCGATGTGGTATAAAATGGGTGAACGACATATACCTGAACGACAAAAAGCTCGCCGGAATACTCACCGAATCGATAAACGACGGCTCACGCTCCGACCACGTCCTTATCGGTATCGGCGTGAATATCGCAAGCTTCCCCTTTCCCGAGGAGATAAACGCGATATCTCTCGAGGAAGTCGGCTACAGCGTGTCCCCCGAGCAGCTCTGCGCGGACATCGTGCGTGAGCTTCTCACGATACGTGAACATCGCTTTGATTTTTCGATCTGTGCCGAAGCGTACCGCGCACGCTCGATAGTTCTCGGGCGTGAGGTGACATATATCCGCAACGGCAGCTCGACCTATGGCACAGCGGTAGCGATAGACGAGTGCGGACGACTGCTCGTGCAGGTCGGCGACGAGCTTCACACCCTCGACAGCGGCGAGATCACCCTCCGGTCGGGTCGGCTGAGCCGACAAGCATGAATCGGCGTACTTGAAGCTTAAATTGCAAGCTATCCCACGACAATATTATATGTGCAAATTCGTTTGCTAAAGTAGCTGAGCCGACAAGCGATCATCGGGTCGGCTGAGCCGACAAGCATGAATCGGCATTATTAAAGTCAAAACTGCACGACATCCCACGACAATATTATATGTGCAAATTCGTTTGCTAAAGTAGCTGAGCCGACA
>CAYSKU010000002.1:11739-25197 GCA_964431775.1 uncultured Ruminococcus sp.
ATCCCACGACAATATTATATGTGCAAATTCGTTTGCTAAAGTAGCTGAGCCGACAAGCAGGCATCGGGTCGGCTGAGCCGACAGGCGGTCATCGGCGTACTTTCAGTTTAAATTGAAAGAGATCCCACGACAATGTTATTTTGTGCGATCATCGGCGTACTTGAAGCTTAAATTGCAAGCTATCCCACGACAATATCATATATCATATGTGCGAGGTAAATAAAGGAGATAAAACATGAGCGACATGAAATATACAGACGAGGTCACGCTTGCCTACATAAATATGTACGGCATACTTGGCAGTCTGACGACCCTTTGCGACGTTTCTCCAGAGGCACAAAGGCTTCTCGGAAAAAGCACCTGCTCCATCGGCTTTGACGTAAAAAACGGTCCCTCGGCGACATTGACGTTTGTCGGTGGTAGATGTATACTCAGGGATGGTGTGGAAAACTGCACGATACGTCTCCCCTTTTCAAGCTGTGCGAAGTTCAACGGCATGGTGAACGGCACGGTCACGCCGATACCGACACGAGGTGTGACGAAGGTACCGTTCCTGCTCGGCAAATTCAAAAAGCTGACCGACCTTCTCGAAAGCTACCTCCGTCCGACTCCCGAGCGGCTGAAGGACGAGGATTTCCTGCGGCGCAGTACGGCAGTGCTGTTCAACGTCATCGTTTATTCTGTCGCGCAGATCGCGAACCATGACAAGGTCGGACAGCTCAGCGCGTCCTACATAGTTGACGGAGCGATAAAGCTCGAGATATGCGGACTATCCGCCGCCGCACTCATCGCAAAGGGACACCGACTCACCCCGACAAAGAGCGTACCGAAGGATATCTTCTCGTATATGCAGCTCACTGACGTAAGGACTGCACGTGCGATATTTGACGGACAGCAGAACAGCGTTGCGGCAGTCGGTCTCGGTGACGTGCGTGTCGGCGGCATGGTATCCCAGCTCGACAACGTCAACCGTATCCTCTCTCG
This sequence comes from uncultured Ruminococcus sp., assembly GCA_964431775.1. Taxonomy (GTDB): domain Bacteria; phylum Bacillota; class Clostridia; order Oscillospirales; family CAG-272; genus UMGS1696. The sequence continues at coordinate 12,724 of CAYSKU010000002.1, forward strand.
AGTCGAGCTGTATTTGAAATGATCCGACTACTTGATCACAATAACGGAGGAAGCAACAATGCGTGAGCCTTTTACATATCCAAATGCCGCCGAGCAGTTCAAGCGTGCGGCAAAGGTCATACCGTCCGGCGTATACGGACACCTCGGCGCGGCTGAGGGATGCTTTATACCTGTAGAGGCGTTTCCGCTCTTTTCGAGCCGTGCAAAGGGGACGTATTTCTGGGACATAGACGGTCATCGATTTATCGACTATATGTGTGCGTTCGGACCGAACGTCCTCGGCTACGGCGATCCGGCCGTTGAGGAAGCCGCCGCACGTCAGCGTGAGCGCGGAGACTGCACCACCGCGCCGTCACTCACGATGATAGATTTTGCGGAGCTTCTCGTTGAGACTGTCGCGTCAGCCGACTGGGCATTCTTTGCGAAGAACGGAAATGACGTAACCACACTTGCCGTTATGGTAGCTCGTGCGTTCACGCACCGGAAGAAGATAGTGTTCTTCAAGGGGTACTATCACGGAGTCGGCGCATGGACGCAAAAGCTCGATTACGCCGGAATAACAGAGGAGGACATACAGAACAACCTCTACATAGACTGGAACGACCCCACCGAGGTAGAGCGAGTATTTGCCGAGAACCGAGGCGAGATCGCGGCGATCATCGCACAGCCGTATATGCACGGAAACTTTATGGACAACGAGCTTCCTGCGGACGGCTACTGGAGGAGGGTACGCAAGCTCTGCACGGACAACGACGCGCTTCTCATAGTCGATGATGTTCGCGCCGGCTTCCGTCTCGACCTTGCCGGAAGCGACCATTATTTCGGCTTTGAGGCTGACCTTATCTGCTTCTGCAAGGCGATAGCGAACGGTTACAACGTGTCCGCGCTCTGCGGCAAGGACTTTTTGAAGAACACCGTCTCGTCGATGTCGTACACGGGGAGCTACTGGATGTCGGCAGTTCCGTTTGCGGCAGGGATAGCCTGTATCGAGAAGATGAAGCGGCTCGACTGTCCGCGAATACTCGTCGAAAAGGGGACGAAGCTGAGTCGTGAGCTGATAAAGGCGGCGACAGACTACGGCTTCAACCTCCGCATAACGGGAGTACCGTCCCTGTTCTACCTGCGTTTGGCGGACGACCCGTCGTTGATACTACATCAGCGGTGGATAGCGGAATGTGTACGGCGCGGAGTATTTTTCACGAACCACCACAATCACTTTATAAATGCCGCGCTGACCGACGAGGACATCGCCGAGACCGTCGAGATCGCCCGCGAGGCGTTCGAATGCCTGCGGCAAGGCTGAGCCGGCGGCGTGACGCCGCGGACATGGATCGGGTCGCCTGAGGCGACAGGCGGTCATCGGCGCACTTTCAGTTGAGGTTGAAAGAGATACCACGACAATGTAATTGGTGCAGACTTGTCGGCTGAGGTTGGGTTTTGGTCAAACGTGAATGAGCCTCCCTCCGGGAGGGAGGGAAACCGCGCAAGCGGTGGAAGGAGAGCGCGTAACAATATATCTGCACAAGCCCCACCCTCTTGAGATCTCTTTCAACCCAAGCTTCACGAATGCCGACTATGCGCGCAGCCTCAGGCTGCCTCAGCCGACACGGCAACGGGGAGCGTAGATGTCGGGGAGGGCGATGCGTACTCCGACGATGTGAAGATACCGCGCCACATCGTATCGATACTCTGTCAGCGGACGGTCGAACGCATCGTCCGAATGCGCCGCCACAAGATATATCCCCTCCGCCGCACCACTCACGAACAGCGAATGATAGTATACCTCCGTCCCATTCTCACGCCGCGCAAGCTGTATCACGTCCCCCACCGATAGCCCACCTGCACCTGTCTCTACCGCATACGGTCCGATACCCTCGTTCGTCGTCATGAAATCGCAAAAATACTCTACCCCCGTCCACGCAGGCGCACGGTCGGTCGCCGAAATGTAGTACCACCCGAACGTTGGCGTATAGTTCATGACACACGAGCCGGCGTAGATCGCCTGCGATACAAAGTTCGTGCAGTCTCCCCCGATGCCCGTGTAATTCTCAAACAGCGGATTTCGCGAAAATGCCCACCTCCTCGCGTATTCCAATGCCCTCTCTCGGTCGTAATCTATCGTTGCAAGCATAGCTTCACCTCCATAGCTTCCTCTGCTACAGCCTATGTCCCGCTTCGGCAAATTGTGAATTTTTTCTCTCACCCCCTTGACAAATGACATAATCTGAGTATATAATAAAGTGAGCGTTATACAATGCTCACTTTTATACGTTATAACAGACCTATTTGACCCGAAATATCAGGAGGAAAACGAAAATGCTGGAGATCAAGGCTCTTACGAAATGCTACGGTGACAAAAAGGCAGTGGATGACCTTTCGCTGCACATAGCCCCCGGGGAGATATACGGCTTTATCGGACATAACGGCGCAGGAAAGACCACTACCATAAAGTCCTGCTGCGGAATATTGCAGTTCGACTCGGGCGACATCCTCATAGACGGCACGTCTATCCTGAAGTATCCACTTACCTGTAAGCAAAAGCTCGCCTACATCCCCGATAACCCCGACCTGTACGAATTCATGACCGGTATACAATACCTGAGCTTCGTTGCGGATATATTCGGTGTCGATGCCCCCACCAGACGGTCTCGCATAGACGAGCTGTCCGCCACGTTCGAGCTGACCGACGCCCTCTCCGAGTCCGTCTCCGCCTACTCGCACGGTATGAAGCAAAAGCTCGCCGTCATCGCCGCAATGCTCCACGAGCCGCGACTAATCATAATGGACGAGCCGTTCGTCGGTCTCGACCCAAAGGCCTCTCACCTGCTGAAAGGCATGATGCGCTCCTTCTGCGATAAAGGAAACGCCATATTCTTCTCAACTCACGTGTTGGAGGTCGCGGAACGGCTCTGCGACAGCATTGCCATAATCAAGGGCGGTCGTCTCATCCGCTCCGGTAAGACCGAGGAGGTCAAGGGAGATTCGTCACTTGAAGAGGTATTTCTTGAGCTGGAGGAAAAGGAATGATAAAGACTTTATTCAAAAAACAGCTCCTCGAGGTGTTCTCGTGGGTCTACCGTGATGCAAAAAGCGGCAAACGACGCTCCGTTCGAGGTATTGTCTTCTACTGCGTAATATACCTCTTCATCTTCGGTATGCTCGGCTTCGTCTTCGGTATCGTTGCAAATACGCTGTGTACGCCTCTCCTTCAGTCCGGCATGGGCTGGCTGTACTGGTGCATAATGGGGCTTATCGCCATATTCCTCGGCGTATTCGGAAGTGTGTTCAACACCTACAGCTCACTCTACCTCGCACGTGACAACGAGCTTCTCCTGTCGATGCCGATACCTACTCGCTACATCCTCTCGACTCGCCTGTTCGGCGTGTACGCGGTCGGACTTATGTACGAGCTGCTCGTTATGCTCCCGACCATTATAATACGCTTCGTCTCCGCACCTATCGGTGTACTCGGTGTCGTGAACTCACTTCTCATGCCGCTCCTCATCTCGTTCTTCGTACTCGTGCTGTCCGCACTGCTCGGCTTCGCAGTCGCCGCGATAACGGTACGACTAAAGCGAAAGAACCTCCTGACGGTACTGATATCCGTACTGTTCATAGCCGCGTACTACTATTTCTACGGCAAGGCGTACTCCATGCTCCAGGAGCTTCTCGAAAACGCGGTGAGCCTCGGCGGACGTATACGTGCCGCGCTGTATCCGCTCTACCACATGGGAATGGCTGCTGAGGGAAGCGCGGTCTCGATGCTCATCTTCACGGCAATGATCGCCGCGCTTCTCGCGCTGACCTATCTCGTCCTCTCGCGCACCTTTCTCCGACTTGCAACGGCAAAAAACGGCGGTACGAGGGGTACGTCTCGCGAAAAGGTCGCACGTACTACAAGCGTTCGCGGCGCACTTCTGCGACGTGAGCTGCTCCGTTTTACCGGAAGTGCCAATTATATGTTGAACTGCGGACTCGGCTGTATCCTCATGCCTCTCTCGGTCGTGCTACTCGTGTGGAAGGCTGACGTTATAGTACCTCTGCTCAACGAGCTTACCGAAAAGTACTCCGTGATGCTTGCGATCTGCGCGATATGCACGATGTCTGCCATGAACGACATGACCGCGTCCTCGATCTCGCTTGAGGGAAAGAACCTGTGGATAATTCAAAGTCTTCCGATAAGCGGACGACAGCTTCTTCTTGCAAAGCTCGAGCTTCACCTGCTCCTGACCGTCATACCGGCACTTTTTCTGATAGTCGCGGTCGAGCTACTTCTTCGTCCGAGTATGCTATACGCCGTGCTGATACCGATCGTCTCTATAATGTTTATAGCAATGATGGGAGCGTTTGGACTTTTTATGAATCTAAAGCTCCCGAACCTTGAATGGAGCAGTGAGATAGTCCCGATAAAGCAGGGAGCAGCCGTTACACTGACCCTGTTCGGCAGCTGGGCTATCATCCTCGCGTTAACAGGAGTCTACCTTCTGCTTACCCTGTACGTCAGCTCCGTGCTCGCGGTCGCATGGGTCGTTGCCGCGCCGAGCGTTACATACGTAGTGCTTATGAGGTATCTTATGACGAAGGGCAGTCGAGTGCTTGAACGTCTGTGAAAATTTTCTCATTCCGCTTGACTCGACCGAGCGAACGTGATACAATGCATATTATCAAATACCCATAAAAAACAAACGAAAGAAGGCATTTTTCATGGAGCTCAAGGGAAAAAAGATCGTCTTTCTCGGCGACAGCATAACCGAGGGACACGGCACGAGCGGAGTTGACAAGCATTTTGTGACACTCGTAGGTGAGTGGGGCGGCTTTTGCGAATCGAAGAACTACGGTATCGGCGGCACACGCATTGCACGGCAGTCCGTACCGACTAACGAGCGTTGGGATCTCGACTTCTGTCAGCGTATCGAGGAGCTTGACGAGGATGCGGACATAGTTGTCGTCTTTGGCGGCACGAACGATTTCGGACACGGTGACGCACCGCTCGGCAGCTTTGCCGACCGCACACCGTACACGTTCTACGGTGCTTGCCACTATCTCATGACCCGTATGCACGAACGCTTCCCGGGGAAGCCTCTCCTCATCCTCACGCCCCTGCACCGTCTGAACGAGGACGACCCCAAGGGTGACGGAAACAAGGCGTACAACGTTGCGCCGCTCAAGACCTACGTTAACATAATTCGTGAGGTCGCGGAGTACTACAGCATACCGGTACTCGATCTGTACGCGGAGAGCGGTATCCAGCCGAAGGTCGATATCCTTCGCGAACGCTTCTGTCCGGACGGTCTCCACCCGAACGATGCCGGACACGTTCTCCTCGCCAACAAGATCCTCTCCCGTCTCCTCTCGCTCTAAAGTCGGCTGAGCCGACAGGCATGAATCGGGTCGGCTGAGCCGACAGGCATGAATCGGCGTTAGTTCAGTCAAAATTGGAAGATGACCCACGACAATTTTATATGTGCAGATTTATTGTTGCGCGCTCTCCTTCAGTCACCGTCGCCGCCATAAATGGCGACCGCTGCCAGCTCCCTCCCGGAGGGAGCCTCAACTGCGTGAAGCCGGTACGAAAGAATACGACAAACATAATGTCAGCTGACCAAGTCTGCATAAATAAAATTGTCGTGGGATATCGAACGGTTTCGACTTCAAGTGCGCCGATGCCTGTCTGTCGCCTCAGGCGACCCGATGCCTGCCGCCTCTGCACCAAATAACATGGTCGTGGGATATCGAACGGTTTCGACTTCAAGTGCGCCGATGACCGCCTGTCGCCTCAGGCGACCCGATGCCTGTCCGCGGTCTCAGACCGCCCGATGACTGCCGCTTCTGCACCAAATAACATGGTCGTGGGATATCGAACGGTTTCGACTTCAAGTGCGCCGATGACTGTCCGCAGCCTCAGGCTGCTGTCGAAAAAGCAAATGTGAAAATCGTGTGAAATTTTAATTAACTATTGAAAAACTTTTTCGCGTATGATATAATATTCCCATAAGATAACTGAGGAATAGGAGTATTTATCGAGGTGAAAAAGAGCATCCGACTTTTGCTTACCCTTGCATTGACGTTCTGTACCGCGTTGTCGATATCGGCGGCATATCCGGCAAGCACCGAGCATGGCTGTTATAAGCCCGAGGAAGGGATCCTGGTCGAGGGTACCCTGATCGGTACTCCGTCTTGGTCGGGCAGCTCCTATGACTCGTTCGATAAGGCGTGGGACGGTGATTCCTATACCTACTACGACCCACAGAACGGCGCAAGTGAGGACAGCTATACCGGTATCGAGACGGACGAACCTTACGTCATAACGGAGGTACGTATACTTCCCCGTGAGAGCTGGCTCGACCGCTTCGAGGGCGCGGAGATACAGGGTTCGAACGACGGTGAGGAATGGTATACCATCTGGGAAAGCAGCCTTCCTGCTAAAAAGTGGGAGTACGTCTGCTATACCGGTGTACGCATCGACTGTCCCGAGGAGGGCTTCACGATGTTCCGTTACGTCAACACGTACACACACGGAGACGTTGCGGAGATAGAGCTGTACGGTCGGGTCGTGACCGACAGTGAAGCGGAGGCGCGTGCGCTTGAGTCCGCCGCCGAGTCGGAGGAGCTACAGGCTCTCCTGCTCGAACGTGAGGAGATAGCAAAGCACGTCATGACCTCTCCGTCAAGCGGAGACCCAATGGCGATGTTTGTAGTGCTGATAGCAGTGTCGGGCGCGGTGCTTGCCGTCATGATAGTCGCCTCGGCGATACAGAGAAAGAAACGTCAAAAGTAGACCTATAATGAAAAAGGCGTGTATCCGATATTTTTCGAATACACGCCTTTTCTGTTATACTGCCTGACCGAAGCCGCAGACGAGCTGACCGTTTTCGATGTTCAGCACCGCGTAGCTTGCGTTATAGTGCGAATCACACGCGCCCGGGTTTATCATACGGACGTGACCGCCGTTCGTTCCGTCAACGGTAACGTCCTCCGCGCTGTGCGTATGACCGAAGAGGAGGACGTCCGCGTTCTTCTGTATGGCGTAGTCTGCCGCGAACTGATGCTGAGTCTTCACGAACAGTCGATGACCGTGTGCCAAAAGGAAGCGGATACCGCCGACCGTCACGAGACGTTCGCGGACGAGAGAGCCGCTCTCACTGTACGAAAGGAAGAACTCGTCGCAGTTTCCGCAGACGTAGTCGAAGGGAATATCGGGAAACCTTTGCATGACCGCGATCGCATCGTTAACGCCGTCGCCGAGGAAGAATACGCGGTCAACGCCGCAGTGGGACAGGTGGGTACGTATAGCCTCGGACATACGAAGCGTATTTCCGTGGATATCGGAAAAGACCAGTAATTTCATAATCATCTCCTGAGGTAAGGAATTGTCAAAAAGCGGAGTACAGCAATATACTGTTCGTGAAGATAGATGATGGGAGGAACGATATTTTATGCTAAACAAAGCTGCCGTCGATAAGCTGCTCGAAATGCCGGACGATAAGCTGCTCCTTATGCTACGTTTTCTGCTCACCGGTCTTGGCGCGGATGACCCCGACCGATACCTCAAAAGGCTCGACCAAAAAACTCTGCCAAAGCTGAGACGTACACTGACCGAGGTCTCCGAGCGCGATCTCGAACGCCTTTCTTACCTTATGGAGGTCTACAAAAATGGATAACGAACAGCAAAAGCTCTTTCAAACTGTCGAACACATCATGAAAAGTCCCGAGCTCGTCGGTATCATAAACGAGCTGCGCGGCAGTGGAGACCCCTCCGGTGACAACGCCGTCTCGCAGACCGAGATACTTTCACACCTCCCCGAGGTCACCGCCATGCTTCGTCCCCTCCTCGGCGACACGTCAGCCGATACCGCCGCGTCCACTGCCGAGGAGGTGCAGGACGTGCAGGAGGTGCAGGACGTTCGACCTGTCTCCGCCGCACCGTCTCCGAAGAAGTACGACAAAGCACGAGCGGAAAAGCTGATGTCCGCACTCAAGCCCTACCTCAGCAAGAACCGCTGTGATATGATCGACAAATGCGTATCCGTCATACAGCTAACAGACGTTGTCGAAGCACTACAGGGGCTGGAGGGTCTAACGAAGCAGTCAAGACCGAAGCCGTAACGCGGAGGTGAGCGGATGATATACACACGCAGTAACGAAAGGCCGCGCCGCACCGGTTCACGGTACGAGCCGCCGCCGGGATACGACGGGAACGCCTTTTCACAGGACGTAAAGCTCCACGAGGGTGACGAGGACGTTACCACACTGCGCCGTCCGCGTGAGGTCGCGACTGTGGCACAGGCTTCACAGGCTACATCTGTAGCACCGATGTCCGAGGAGGTGCAGGTCGAGGGTGTGGGGTCGGGTGAAGTCGCGGAGGGAGGGAGAAAAGCGGCATTCGAGGAGGGACTTCTGGCATTCGAGGAGGTATTTCGTCAGCTGCGCGGACGGTTCGGGCGTGAGGAGCTGATACTCGTACTCGTGATGCTGCTCATCTCCTCCGGCGACTCCTCCAACGGTGCAGGTGTCGAGCTTCTCCTCCTTTCCCTACTCCTCATCAGCAACTAAGGTCGGCGGCGTGACGCCGCGGACATGAATCGGCATTCGTGAAGCTGAAATTGAAAGATGACCCACGACAATTTAGTCTGTGCAGGTCTATTATAACGAGTTCTCCTTCCACCGCTTACGCGGTCCCCCTCCCTCCCGGAGGGAGGCTCATTCACGTTCAACTAAAGCTAACGTCAGCAGACCAAGTCTGCACCAATTATATTGTCGTGGGATGTCGTACATCCCAAACTGCACGAACGCCGATGACTGCGCGCAGCCTCAGGCTGCCCTGCCATCATTCCGGAAGCATACCTAACTCCTGTTCGAGCGATACTACCTCCGTGACTATGTCCCGTACCATCGTATACGGGTCGCGGTACTTGAATTCCGGCAGCGACTTCTTCTTCGAGGGGTCTATCGACAGCGTTACCGTTATTCGACCACTCTTTTTGTCTACATGAATAGAGGTATCTATACCTGCAATGTACGCGACTACCGCCGCTACAGCTGTAGGAAGCCCGTGCGGTGAGTCGGAGGTCACAAGCACGCTCAACGAATTGCTGTCGTTGCTGTATCGCGTGCTGTTGCGGACTAACGCCGATACGATCACGTCCACCCCCAACGACGTTCCTCCAAAAAGCGGCGCGAACGTTTCAAGCTCGACATCTATCGTGTGATCGACAGACATCGTCATCAGCATCGTTATGACGACGGTCAGCACGTGAACGTACAGCACCGTTGAAAGATCTATCATATGGTCGAACGACTCAGGCGCGGAGCATCTCAGCATTATATTTGTAAATAAGTATGTCGGCGAGTGCCGCAGGGTCTCCACGACCGTCTCGGTCATATGTAAAATATCGCACGAGCCGTAACACTCACCGTACTCCGCTATGGCGCAAAACAGCATCGGAAATATATGCTCTCCGAAAATAGTCACAGACTCGGGTATGACAAGCGATTCCGCGATACGTCCGGTCAAAAATACCAGCTCACACGGGATACGCTCGGACAGCGCGAGGCGTGAAACAGATACGGGGAACATGAGGCAATGAAATTGCCCGATGTTCTCCGCAAGATATACCTTAATATTATCGGGGCTGTTCCGTTCGCAGAATACGTAATTGAACGACCACAGACCGCTTATCGCAAAAAATTCGACAGTGTTCGAGAGCTTTCCGGTGCAATACTCAAAGAAACGTTCGCGATCCCCCTCCCCCAGCGAGCGCAAGAACCGCCGACAGGTCTCGGAGTCTCCGGTGACCCTTGAAAATACTCCGTTCGGGTCGTGTACACCTTGTATGACCGCACCGTCGTTGAACACAAGAAATGTCAGCTCATCCACGACCGCACATCAATACCACGGGCGTACCACGTTCCCGTTCTCGTCAACGTAGCTTCCGTCGTAGGGCTCATCTCCGTTATCTCCGTATTCTGACTCAGTCTCATCTTCAATATCTCCATCTGTAGGCTCCTCGTTGACCGTCGCGTAGGGGTTCGCCTGCGGCTCGACCGGAGCGGTCGTCTCTGGCTTTGCCTCGGTCTCGGCTTCGGGAACAGACGTGTCACTGCCATTGTAATTCAATATGTCGGGTGAGATACCCTCCGTGAAGCATATGTTGTATATGTCGCTGTCACGCAGAGCCTGTACCTGTGCCGCAAGAAGCTCCATATCTACAGTTGACAAAACAACACGCATATTGTATATGCTGAAGCTGCCGTAGAGGGACGAGACCTCCTCCGTCATTTTTTCGTACATAGCCTCGGGCGTAGTTGAGGAGTACGAGGTCATGTCGATACCTGTAAAATCAGCGGCATGAGCAATAGTCTGTATCGCGTGAGCGTTCGAGAAATTCAAAAAGACCTCATCGGGGAACAGGATACCGAGCTGACAGCTCCCCTGCGTAAGCTCCGCACAGCCGTCAAGGTACGCGGCAAGCTCCTCCGCAGGAATGTTCTCCTCATCGATGACGGCATTCTTTATCAGTATCTCATCGACCCCAAACGAGGAAAGCTCCGCGAACAGAGTTCCGTCCGCAAGCTCATCCTGACCGCGCTCCAGTACGCCGAACGAGGTATCCATAACTACACAAACGTACAGTTCCTTTGACTTTGCGGCAGAGAACGCGGAGCGGACGAGGGTCAGCGCATCGTTCGTGTCGGGGACTGCCATACGAAGACGTTCGCACAGTGCCGGAGAGGTGTAGAGAAGTGAGCCGGAGGCATCGGTCAGATCGACGAGCAGTGTGTCGTAGCTCTCCGCAAGCGTGTTGACGGCAGAAACGACCGCATCCTCGGTACGATAATTGCGAAGCTCGAGACCACCTGCGAAAAGAGAGCGAGTCGAGGACGATCTTTCGGACAGCTTCGGACGTGAGGTTATCTGCTCGGAGGCAGGCTCGGAGGTGTTCATCGCGGCTTCCGCCTCGGCGACCTTCTTTTTAAGGTAGTGACCGAGTATCAGGGTCGAAAAGGTTATGACAGCGGCGGCGAGAATGACGAAAAGGATACGAAACATCACCCTTTTGAACCGTATCGTGCCGGAATATGAGCGTCTGTAATGTCTCACGGCTTATTTTTCCGTATCCGCGAGACTGAATATCGAGTAGTTCTTCAGCTCATCCGTTTCTGTGACGGTCAATGTCTCGGCGAACGCCTCGAGGGCGAGGTTGTAGCGTCCGTCAACGTACTCATCGCACAGCTCGTCAAAGGAGCGGTCGATGTAGTCGGCATCCTTTTCGTACCTTTTTATTATACTGTACCCTGCCGAGGTCTCGACTATGCCGCTGACCTCACCCACAGCAAGCGCGAACGCGGCATCCTCGAAGCTCGTGTCGAGGTGACCTCGTGCAAAATAGTAGCCGTTGTCGTTATTGAACATGAACAGGTCTTCACCGCACTGCTGAACGAGCGTATCGAAGTCCTCACCTGCATTCACGCGGTCGAGGATATCGTTCGCAAGCGCGAGACATTCTTCATCGGAGCGACCGTTCTCGTTCGAGATGAGTATCTGCTTGACACGGATGAAGTCGTCGCTCTCGAAGACCGCACGGAATTCGGCTTCGTCACTCGGTATCTCACCGCGCTCGACCATCTCATGCAGAAGCTCCTCCGCGAGAAGCTCGTTCCGCATGACGAAGCGGTAGACACCGTCGTTCATGTGGTGCTGCGCGATAGTCTCGGCGTAGGTCTTGTAGTCGTATTCGTATTCCTCGTAGACGGCATCCATGACGACCTCGAGCGAATCCGTGATGTACGAGTCGTCGGCATCGATACCGTAGGTCTCACACATTACAACTGTAGCGTACAGATTTATAACGGACTCACGGACATCCTCGGCAAGCTCGTTCATGAGAGCCGTACCGGAGTCGCCGAGCCAGATATCGGCAGCTTTTCCGTTTTCGTAGATATTTTTATAATTAAGCGCGATATAGCGATATATTTCGAGAGGAACGTCATGTCCTGCAACGGACATAACGGTAGTCTGCTCGACCTTAGAGCTGTCGAGGACTTTTTTATCATCAGCACACGAGGTCGCCGAGAGTAGCAGCACACCAACGAGCGCGGCGGCGACAAGGCGAACGGTATTTTTCATGAATATCACCTTATAAAATGAGAAATTCAGAATCTTAGGAAAGGAGGAACACTCGGGGAAACCTTTTAAGGAAAGGTTTCCCCCCTCCAAACCTTTTTGGATAAATGTATTGACAAAGTGCTGTGCAGACCGCTTGTTATCTACAGACTTTTTGTCTTGTGCAGACTGCACGTTATATTAAAAGTTTGGGAACGCAGGCGTTACTAAGTAGGTTGACGTTAGCCTTGGTCAAACGTGAATGAGCCTCCCTCCGGGAGGGAGGGAAACCGCGTTAGCGGTGGAAGGAGATAGATCTGCACCAAATAAAATTGTCGTGGGTCATCGAACGCTTTCAACTTCACGACCAC
>CAYSKU010000002.1:25297-31236 GCA_964431775.1 uncultured Ruminococcus sp.
CTGCCCGATGACCGCCGCTTCTGCACCAAATTAAATTGTCGTGGGATATCTTTCAACCTCAACTTCACGACCACCGATTCATGCGCGCAGCCTCAGGCTGCCCGATGACCGCCGCTTCTGCACCAAATTAAATTGTCGTGGGATATCTTTCAACCTCAACTTCACGACCGCCGATTCATGCGCGCAGCCTCAGGCTGCCGTCTCTGCACCAAATAAAATTGTCGTGGGTCATCGAACGCTTTCAACTTCACGACCACCGATTCATGCCTGCGGCGTCACGCCGCTCAGCCGATGTCATCGTCGATGCCCATCGATTGCATGAGCTTCTTGTTGAACTCCTCGGCGGTGTTGTACCCCATCCGCTTCTGTCGATTGTTCATCGCCGCGATCTCAATGACTACCGCAAGATTTCGTCCGGGTTTTACAGGTATAGTAGTCGTTGGAATGCGTATGCCCATTATGTCGGAGTATTCGCTGTCCAGACCGAGACGGTCGTACATCTTGCCCTGTACCCACGGCTCAAGATTGATTATCATATCGACCTTTTCCGTGTCCTTGACCGCACCCATACCGAAAAGACGGCGCACGTCAACGATACCGATACCGCGTAGCTCGATGTAGTACTTTATCATCTCCGGCGCATTTCCGACTATCGCCTTAGCCGAGACTTTGCGAAGCTCGACCGCATCGTCCGCGATAAATCGGTGTCCGCGCTTGATAAGCTCTATAGCTGTCTCACTTTTTCCGACTCCGCTGTCTCCCGTAATGAAGATACCCTCACCGTAGACCTCCACAAGCACGCCGTGACGTGTTATCTGCGGTGCGAGCTGAACGTGCAGGAATGCGATGAGGGAGGAGGTGAAGTCGCTCGTGTTCTCGGAGGTCGCGAATATCGGAACTTCAAAGCACTCGGCAAGCTCGAGAACTATCGGGTCAACGTCGTTGCCGTGCGTGAAGACGACCGCGACCGGGCTTCTGCGGAAGAAATCGGTCAGGCGTTCACGGCGTGTCTCCTCGTCCATCTTCAATATGTAGGTCGTCTCGGCATCTCCGATGACCTGTATACGCTTTCCGTCAAAATGGTCGAAAAAACCGGCAAGCGCAAGCCCCGGACGGTTGACGTCGGTGCTTGAGACCATAAGCTCGGAGGGATCCTCGGGAGTGTAGACGACCGTCAGCTTTTTTTCATCGATAATCTTTTGAAGATTTACCCTTGAAGTAAAATCATCCATGATACACCTGCGTTTTTCTGTATTTAAGGTAGTTTTATCCTGTGTTTCCGTGAGAAATCACACAAAAGGGGTCTTAATGCGTGACCCCCCCTGTGTACGTGTCCCCCCACAGGGACATAGAATTTCAAAAACGTCGCCTCAGCCGACCTGCACATATGATATTGTCGTGGGTCATCTTTCAATCCAAGCTTCACGTGCGCCGATGACCGCCTGCGGTCTCAGACCGCCGCCGTGCTTGCCTGTCGGCTCAGCCGACCTGCACATATGATATTGTCGTGGGTCATCTTTCGATCCAAGCTTCACGTGCGCCGATGACCGCCTGCGGTCTCAGACCGCCGCCGATGACCGCCTGCGGCGTCACGCCGCTTAGCCCTTGTAGGGGTTGCCGTTTATGGTAACGGAGGCACTGTCGGTCACGCTTATGTCTACTGCATCAAGTGCGTTATCGACAACCGTCATGTCTACTACACCGCCATTGAACTCGATATTTGTGGCACACTTTATACCGTTGTTGTTCGCGGTAATGTTGGTCGTGCCGCCGTTGAAGGTTATGCGAGAAACGCCCTGTACAGCCTCGTCATCGGACGTGATGTTGAGCGTGCCGCCGTTTATCTCAACGTAGCCGACAAGCTCCGAATCGTAGTTCGTGGACTTGATACCGTCTCCTATGGCAGTTATCGTCAGCTCTCCACCGTTTATCGTGAGGTAGTCCTTGCCCTTTATACCATGGTTGACCGCATCAAGGACGTAGATACCGTTTTCAATGATGAGACCGTCCTTGCTGACTATCGCGTTCATGTAGTTCGCATCAACGTTCAGCGTACCCGTGCCGCCGATAACGAGATCCTCCTTCGAGAAGAGACAAGCATCCGGCTCGTCAGCCTCGGGATTGTCGAATGTATACATATTTCCATCACTGAGAGTGTTTACCGTACCCTCATACAGCTCGACACGAGCGGTCTGCGCCTTTTTTATGTAGATACAAGCACCGTCCTCGTTGTGGATGTTGGCATCCTTGAGAACGAGGGTGATCTCACCTGCATCAACGCAGTCAACGTATATCTGGGCATCGTTGAGCGTACCGGTAAGGATGTACGTACCGTGCGCGGTAATGGAGATACGATCCTCGGTCACGTAGACGGACTGGGACTCACAGGTAGCGGTATCGCCGGCAAGCACGATCTCGGTCGCGTTTTTCAGAGAAACGGTATCGCCTCCCTCCTCACCGCCTCCGCAGGAGGTGAGGGCAGCGGCAGCCGTCAGAACGGCAAGCAAAAGAGCCTTGAACTTCTTCATCTTATTCTACAGTCTCCCCGAAGCGAGGAGATCCTTTCTTTGTTTTTTGCGTTCGTTTTACACGTCTTTAATATACCGATTATACAATAAATCTGTTCGAATGTCAATACAAAATCGTAAACTTCACAAAAGAAAATCGGCTGAGCCGATAGGCGAAGTCGGCGCACGTGAAGCTGAATAGGGGAGAAATCCCACGAGGGTGGAGTTTGTGCAGACAGCCTGAGGCTGCGCGCAGTCATCGGGTCGGCTGAGCCGACAGGCATGAATCGGCGTTCGTGAAGTTTGGGTCGGAAGACATCCCACGACAATGTAATTTGTGCAGATAAGAGTAGCTGACGGCGACCTGCACATATAAAATTGTCGTGGGATATCTCTCAACCTCAGCTTCACTAACGCCGATGTCCGCCTGCGGTCTCAGACCGCTGCCCGCTCAGCCGTAGCGGCGGATGATCTCGTTTTGAGTGGTCTCGTCAAGCTCGATAAAGCGAGTGCTGAACCCTCCTACTCGAACGATAAGGTCTCCGTGTAGCTCCGGCGACCTCTGCGCCTCAAGCATATCCTCCCTCGAGGCTGTCGTGACCTGCACCATCTGCCCTCCGTTGAGCATATACGATAGCATCAGTGTCTCAACGTTCGCCCTCTGCTCCTCTGTTGCTGTTACATATGTCGGCAGAAGCACGTTCAAGGTCGTTCCACCTACACCTTTGTCAAGCGGAAGCTTCTGCACGGAATTGAGCATAGCCGTTATTCCGCTCCGATCTGCTCCGGTGCGCGGTCCTATCGTGTTTCCAAGCTCCGTTCCGGCAAAACGACCGTCAGGCATTGCCCACGTGTCGCGACCGTATCCGATACCGCCGGTCAACAGCGAGCAAGCTCCGGTGAAGACACCTCCGCGAACGGACCTGTGCCTGCCGCATTCGCTCCAGAATTCGTCAAGAAGACGCGCCATGTACATATCCGCAAGCTCGTCATCGTTTCCGTACTTAGGCGCGGAGTTGAGCAGCATCAGACGTTCGCGCTCGTAGCCCTCGAAGTTCGCCGCTATAGCCTCCTCGAGCCTTTCTGCCGAGATAGCTCCGCGACCGAATACGAGCGTGTCTATGGCCGCAAACGAATCCGCGACCGCAGATGCTCCGGCAGTCTCGACCACACCGTAATTGTATATCGAGCCGCCGTCATCGAGACTCCTTCCGCGTGCTATGCAGTCGTCCGTGAACAACGTCTTCACGAGCTTCGCAAAGTTGGCGCGGCGTATCTCCTGTCCGCGATTCGTTATCCTGACCCAACGCTCAACGAAATAGCGTACCTGACTCATGTACGCCTCCCACAGCTCCTCGACCGAGGAATAGTCCGCAAGATGACCTGTCGGAAGCCCTATCCTGTGTCCGTTGAAGCGGTCACAGCCGTCGTTTATCGTGTATTCGAATATCTTCGCAAGGTTGATGACACCGTCTTCACAGCCGAAGTTGCTCCGTCCGGGTATCTCTATCTCCTGACAGCCGAGTGTCGTGTAGTCACGTGCATCCTCTATCGATACACCGTACCGGCACAGTGCCGGAATGACCAGCTCGTCACTCACAAGTGTCGGGTCTGACATTCCCTCAGACCACATACGAACGATAAGGTGCAAAAATTCCTTCGGCGAGCTCCGATGTATACGCGCAACAAGACGCGGATGCACCGTGTGCAGACGGCGCGCAAGCTGGAGTATGAGATACGACAGCTCGTTTGTAGAGTCCGTGCCGTCCTCCGGAGAAACACCGCCGAGGGGAATGTTGTGTACACCATGCTCCATGAACTTCAAAAAGAGCGCGGCGGTCACGTCCTCAGCCGTGAAGACCTCGGGAAGCCTTATAGCACGTTCGTAGAACGGATACATATACATATCGACACGTCCCATGCAGTCCACCCAATCCCAAAGTGAGTAGAACCACACGAGCTGTGCCGCCTGATAATACGTTCTCGGTCTGCTGTAGGCTACCGCACGGCAGTTCTCGGCTACGAGCCGCAGACGTTCTGCCGTCTCCGACCTGTCAACAGCGCATTCGTCTGCCATACGCTCGGCTTCCTTCGCGTAGAGCAGTGCGAACGAGGTCATACCGTGAAGCAGAGTCTCGAGCGCACGATACAGCGATAGCTTCTCCTCATCGTTCGTGTTGCTTGCGTACTTTCGAACGTCCGCAAGTGTCCCCTCTATACCGCGCTCGAGCAGACGTTTGTAGTTCGGGACGGTATGTCCCTGATATCCTCCTGCCCACCAGAGACCGCGTATATAGTGACGTTCGTCACCGAAGATAGCCTCACGTTCGCGCTCCATATGCTCATCACCGAGTGGGAACAGACGGTGCTTCTGTGCCTCGATACGAGCCGTGATGTCCTCCCTTCGGTCACGGTAGGCAGGGTCGTCGAGATTCCATTTATGGTACTGTATGCCCCAGCTGAAATGCTCAACGAGCGGACGGCACGGCGGTCTCGGTACGCCGACGAGGATATCCTCCTCGTAAACGACGATCGGACTCTCGAGCCACGATTCCACGATAGCGTGAGCGAGGGTCTCGACATAGGGAAGGTCGGGATACCTTTCGAAGGTCTCGAGGAAAGGGAGCTTTCCGTCCGGAGACGGACCTGTTCCCGTTCCCTCACGTGTCCCCTGACTTTTCAGTCTCGGCATGACCGAAGCGACAAGTGGGTTAAGAAGCTCCGAGAATTCGAGCTTCTCCTCAGTCGAACGATAGTCTGTCATTGCTTTCTCCTTTATGTAAGTGTTATGTAAAAAGTGTCGAGAGTCAAGAGGTTAGTGCGTTTTGGTAACAGCTGACAACACGGACTACGGCGTATTACCTATAATTTACATCAGTATCTCAAAAGCGTTTTTTTAAAACGTCTGAGAAGCGTACATGAGTGCCGAGAAGCGTACATAAACGGCGAAAAAACGTACAAAAAGGTGCAAAAAACGTCTTAAAAAGCCCCGATCTTCTTGTAGAATACGGTCTTTTGTCGATGTAGAGTAACTGTATATATTGAATAATAAATAAGCAGATAAAATATAAAATAATTATAAGAAGTATACAGTTTTCGTACGCATCGTACGTACGTACACGTGTTTTTGAAGTTCTCCCATATAGATATATAAAGGAGTAAACTCAAAAAAGAAGCGTACATGCGTACATTTGGAAAATTCCCCCACAGAGAGAGCAAAAGCTTGATTTAGTGAAGCTGGCGTAAAGTTTAGTCTTACTTCGCCCATTGACAGACTTTTCCTGTAGACTTCGCCTGCTCCACCCTCGTGTGAGGTCTCCCCTATTCAGCTTCACGTAGTCAAGGCTCCCTCCGGGAGGGAGCTGTCGCGCACGCGACTGAAGGAGAGCGCGTTATAATAAGGTAGGATTTTCTAAAATAAAGCAAGTCTAA
>CAYSKU010000003.1:0-26939 GCA_964431775.1 uncultured Ruminococcus sp.
GGGTCGGCTGAGCCGACAGGCGGTCATCGGCGCACTTGCAGTTGAAATTGCAAGACATCCCACGACAATATTGTTTGTGCAGAGTTGCCTGAGCCGACAGGCAGTCATCGGGTCGGCTGAGCCGACAGGCGGTCATCGGCGCACTTGCAGTTGAAATTGCAAGACATCCCACGACAATATTGTTTGTGCAGAGTTGCCTGAGCCGACAGGCAGTCATCGGGTCGGCTGAGCCGACAGGCGGTCATCGGCGCACTTGCAGTTGAAATTGCAAGATATCCCACGACAATATTATTGGTGCAGGGGCAGTCTGCTGACTTTTTATTTTATTGTATTTGTTCGTCCACGGCTACACGTGTAGGAGGCTTATAAATAACAAGCTCACGTTTTTTAATAAAGAATTCACCATTTAGATATTGAATTTTGACCGAAATGTGGTATACTAACAGCGTATACTCATACAAATTCCCGATAGGAAAGGATATCAGACAATGAAAAAGGAAAATTCTTCCTGCACTCTGAAGAGTATCTTCGTTGTTATCGGCGCACTCGTCAGCCTCGCTGCTCTTGCGGTCGTTGTATACACGATCTTTAAGAAGTACTTCAAGGTCACCTTCGAATGTGACGGCAGCTGTGACGGTTGCGAAGACGAATGCTTCGATGATGAAGATGCTTGCTACGAGCCTATCTGCTGCTGTGACGATATAGACGATGCAGAGGACGAGGACGCAGAGTAAGCTTGCTTCCGAAATAAGCTCCCGAAAGAGACGCACATCGCGTCTCTTTTTCTTTGGCGATCTGAGACCGCAAGCATGGATCGGCATTCGTGAAGCTTGGGTTGGAAGACGACCCACGACAATATTATATGTGCGGATCTATTGTAACGCATTCTCCTTCAGTCGGCGTCGTCGCCATAAATGGCGACCGCGACAGCTCCCTCCCGGAGGGAGCCTAAGGCTACAAAATCTGCACCAATAACATTGTCGTGGGATATCTTCCAATTTCGACTTCACGAACGCCGATTCCTGCCTGTCGGCTCAGCAGACAAGTTTGCACCAATAATATTGTCGTGGGATATCTTCCAATTTCGATTTCACGAACGCCGATTCATGCGCCCCGCCTCAGGCGGGTTGCGTATTTGGGGAAAGTGGTGTATAATAGGGTGATGATCTCGAACGTTAAGTTATAAAGGAGAAACAGATATGCTGAAATTCACGGAAATGCGCTTGCCGGCGGCTGACCTCGGTACACCGAACGTCCTCCCCGACGTTCGCGCAGGCTATCCCTCGGGCGATACGCCAAACGCCCTCCCCGACACGCGCTCCGACCTCCGTCCCGACGAGACCGCATGGGTGCATAAGGGAAGGATACACTGTATGCTTCCGTATACCATGCAGGACGGCTATAACAGAGTGCTTACGGAAAAGCCGCTCAAGACCGCCGTACTCGAGAACGAGTTCCTTCGTGCGGAGTTCGCGACAGGTCTCGGCGGACGACTTTGGTCGCTCTACTCGAAGACGGAGGAGCGTGAGCTTCTTTTCAGAAACAACGTCTTCCAGCCGGCTAACCTCGCACTTCGTAACGCATGGTTCTCCGGCGGTATCGAGTGGAACATCGGTATCATAGGTCACCATCCGTTCACCTGCTCACCGCTGTTCACCGCACGGTACAAGAACGCCGCCGGAGGCGAAACGTTGAAGATGTACGAGTACGAGCGAAAGCGCGGTATAGTGTATATCGTCCGCGCAACGCTTGCACGCGATAACCTCCTCGTCCGCGTTACTATAGAGAACCTCTCGGCTGAGGATACCTACGTCTACTGGTGGTCGAACGGCGCGTACCTCGAAACGCCCGACAGCCGTGTCATCGTTCCGGCAAAGACCTACTACAGCTACCCCTGGCGTGACGGCGTGCCGATGGTCGAGACCCCCGACGTTCCGGAGGGCGCGTATTATCCTGCCGCACACGACCACGCATACGACTACTTCTACCGTATGGAGGAGGGTCGTCACCGCTTCATGTCGTACTACAACGGAGAGGGAAAGGGCTTCGTGCAGTTCTCGACCGCAAACGAGCTCGGACGTAAGCTGTTCGTCTGGGGTACGGAAAAGGCAGGAGGACGGAACTGGAACCGTTGGCTCTCGCATGACGACCGCTGCTACGCGGAGCTTCAAGCAGGTCTTCTGCATTCGCAGTCGGAGCAGAGACCGATGAAGGCAGGGGAGGTCATCGAGTGGACGGAGGGCTACGCCGCCTCGTCCGGCGACCCTGCTATCCTGCACGGTGCGGACTACGATGCCGCCGGACGCTACGTTGAGTCGCGCATAGTGGAGGACGGACGTATAGAGCTGGTCTGCACGGCTGATGCGTACTTCACTCCGGTCGAGGCGGAGGAGCTCGTCAGCTACGGCTCGGGCTGGGGCGCACTCGAGGAGCTTGCGCGCAGGAAGGCAGGAAGGAGCGACTGGCGACTGAGTACGAGTGCCGTCTTCCCGATAGAATCGGTCTACGGCAAGGCGGAGGAGGACTTCCTCAGGCTTCTCGAGGAGGGTCATCTGCCGTCACGTCCCGCGACGATCTCGGAGGGAGACGTTATCGAGTACGGAGCAGGAGGGCGCATCATACACGCGCTCGAGCTGACGGAGGGCAAGGACTGGTACACTTGGCTACAGCTCGGCTGTGCGTACTACGAGGCGCGGTCGTTCGACGCGGCGCGGATGGCGTTCGAGAAGTCGATACGTGAGACGGAAAACCCGATCGCGCTACGCACGCTTGCGTGGATATACGCCGCCGATGCGGAACGCTACGGTGACGGACGTATCAGGGAGGGCGTAGGCTTGATGAAGAGGGCGGTCGAATTAGGCGGCACGGGCTACGTGCGTCTGATCATTGATGCGATACGCTATATGCAATCGTTCGGTACGGATGAGGACATAGCTGCGATGATCGAGGGGTGCGGTGCTGTGGTACGGCAAAACGGACGTATCGCGCTGTTCTACGCACAAAGTCTCGGCAAGCTCGACAGGCTTGACGAAGCGGTATCGATCATGCGTTCCGCGCCGGAGGTATCGGACATTCGAGAGGGCGAGGTCTCGACCTCGGCGATCTGGCTCGAGCTATATCGAAAGGTGATCGCACGTGACGAGCAGCGTTCGGCAGAGTGCATCACCGACGACGAGATATTCGAGAAATACCCCATCCCCCACACCATCGACTTCCGCATGAGCTAAGGTCGCCTGAGGCGACAGGCAGGCATCGGCGGTCGTGCAGTTGAGATCGCAAGATATCCCACGACAATATTATTTGTGCAGGGTCATCGGCGGCAGCCTGAGGCTGCACACGGTCATCGGCGTTATTTCGGTCGAAATTGAAAGATGACCCACGACAATATTATTTGGTGCAGATCTGTTGCTGACGTTTTGTCCTGTGCAGACCGCACGTAATAAATATGTTAGAAACGCAAGCGTTTCCTTCAATTGATGCCCCTGCGCGGGGCGGCGCACAAGGGGACTTAGTCGAAGCCCCCTTGTGAATCTCCCCGACCAGAGGCGTTCCCCCTCTGGACACTCCCTTTCGTGCAGTTAAGTAGGGGAGAATACCGACTATCGTTTCAGTCAGTTCGTATATACCTACGAGTTGGGGTGACGTCAGCTTTCACAAAGTGAGCCGCATACGTTTTAGCGAACGGACGGAGAGGATACCAATGGTGACGGATACGTAGTGAGGTATTCTCCCCGTCTATACGTAAAGCTTAGACTTATATACCGTCTGTAGACCAACGTTTATCTTAAAATGAAAAACATACCTTTCAAGCTCACCGCCCCGTATTCCCCGACAGGGGATCAGCCGGAGGCGATAGAAAAGCTCACCGCAGGAATAGAGGCAGGTATGCGCTACCAGACCCTCCTCGGTGTCACAGGCTCGGGCAAGACCTTCACTATGGCAAACGTCATTGCTCGTCTGAACCGCCCGACCATAATCCTTTCACATAACAAGACCCTCGCGGCGCAGCTCTGCTGTGAGTTCCGCGAATTCTTTCCCGAAAACGCAGTCGAATATTTCGTCTCGTACTACGATTACTACCAGCCCGAGGCATACGTCCCCGGTAAGGATATGTATATCGAAAAGGACTCCTCCGTGAACGACGAGATCGATAAGCTGCGCCACAGCGCGACCTCCGCTCTCTTCGAAAGACGTGACGTCATAATCGTGTCGAGCGTGTCGTGCATATACAGCCTTGGCCCTCCGGAGGAGTACGCCGGACAGGTCATCGGACTTCGACCCGGTCTCGAGCTGTCGATGCGTGAGCTAATGGCTCGTCTCGTCTCGATAAGCTACGAGCGAAACGACGTGCAGTTCGTCAGAGACAAGTTCCGTGTCCGCGGTGACGTTATCGAGATATTTCCGGCAGACTATTCCGAACGAGCGATACGTGTCGAGTTCTTCGGCGACGAGATCGACCGTCTGTCCGAGTTCGATCCGCTGACGGGACAGGTACGCGAATACCTGACCTACGCGCCGATATATCCGGCGACCCACTACGTCGTCGATCCGACGATGCGCGAACGTGCGTTCGAGGAGATCGAGAATGAGCTTGAGGAGAGGGTGGAATGGTTTCGTTCGCAAGGGAAGCTCCTCGAGGCACAGCGCATAGAGGAGCGCACACGCTACGACCTCGAGATGCTTCGTGAGGTCGGCTTCTGCTCCGGTGTCGAGAACTATTCCCGAGTTTTTGCAGGACGTGCGCCGGGTTCGACGCCGTACACGCTCCTCGACTATTTCCCCGACGACTACATCATGTTCATAGACGAGAGCCACGTTACGATACCGCAGGTCGGCGGCATGAGCGGCGGCGACCGTGCGCGAAAGAAGAATCTTGTAGATCACGGCTTCCGTTTGCCGTCAGCCTACGACAACCGACCGCTGACGTTCCCCGAATTCGAAGGGAAGCTGAATCAGGTCATCATGGTCTCCGCGACCCCTGCCGAATACGAAGCGGAGCATACCGAGCAGGTCGTTGAGCAGATCATCCGTCCGACCGGACTTGTAGATCCTGAGGTAGAGGTACGTCCGGTCGAGACGCAGATAGACGATCTGCTGATCGAGATACGGGAGCGAGTGAAGCGCGAGGAGAGAGTTCTTGTCGCGACACTGACCAAAAAGATGGCGGAGGACTTGACGGAATACCTTGACGACAACGGTATCCGTGTGAAGTACATCCACCACAACGTTGACACGATGGAGCGGACGGAGCTGTTGCGCGATCTGCGAATGGGGCTGTTTGACGTGCTTGTGGGAATAAATCTTCTCAGGGAGGGAATAGACCTGCCGGAGGTGACACTTGTAGCTATACTTGATGCGGACAAGGAGGGACTTTTCCGAAGCACACGTTCGCTGATACAGATGATCGGACGAGCGGCGCGGAACGCGAACGGGCGAGTGATACTGTACGCGGACAAGATAACGACCTCGATGCGCGAGGCGATAGAGGAGACGGAGCGACGTCGCACCATACAGCAGGCGTACAACGCGGCGAACGGCATCACGCCGAGGACGATCGAGAAGAAGATCGGAGGACTGATCAAGATCGCGGCAACGGACGAGGGAGAGGCGGTCGCGCCGAAGAAGCGTGGACGTCGCAAGGCGGAGCCGGCGGTCGTTGAGAATGCGGTGACGGGCGAGACGCTCGAATCACAGCTCGAGCGACTGCAAGCCGAGATGCTACAGGCGGCGAAGGAGCTTCGCTTCGAAGAAGCGGCGTTCCTTCGCGACAAGATAAGTCGGCTGAGGTCGGCGGTCTGAGACCGCAGGCATGAA
The DNA here is from genome assembly GCA_964431775.1 of uncultured Ruminococcus sp. Taxonomy (GTDB): domain Bacteria; phylum Bacillota; class Clostridia; order Oscillospirales; family CAG-272; genus UMGS1696. The sequence goes on from CAYSKU010000003.1 coordinate 5,815, forward strand.
TCGGTGTTCGTGAAGTTGAAAGTGGGAGATATCACACGAGGGTGGAGTTGGTGCAGGTCTGGTCTGCTGACGAGACGATATGGTCACACGTGTATGAGCCTCCCTTCGGGAGGGAAGGAGAGCGCGTTACAATAGACTTGCACAAATAAAATTGTCGTGGGATATCTTTCAACATAAACTGAAAGTGCGCCGATGACTGCCTGTCGCCTCAGGCGACCCGATGACTGCCTGTCGCCTCAGGCGACCCGATGATTGCCTGTCGCCTCAGGCGACTCTGCACAGCACTGAATTTCAGCGGTCATTGTTGACCGCAATTATTTTTTTACATTATAAGCCTTGCCTAACGGCGGATTTATGGTATAATATACGTAAAAGAGGAATTTTCGAGCTCGTCCTCTCACGTATGGTCTCACGATGACCTACAGCGGACGAAGCTTCGTTCCCCTACAGCTACATAACTACTCAACAAAACGAACGAGCCGCAGAGCGGTACGTGTATGTGTACGTGCCGTGTGGAGCGATCCCGCGTCCTGCGGTCAAAGAAAGGAATCTGCCATGACGATCTCCGAACTCAAAAAGAAGATACTCGACGGCGGTATCGACGAGACCCTCGTAAACGGTCTGTCCGTGCCTGCCGATAAGATACCCACACAGCGCGAACGCTACGCCAAGGCGACCGACGAATTCGTCGCCCTCTACGGTGACGGTGATGTCTCCCTCTACTCCGTTGGCGGCAGAAGCGAGATATCCGGTAACCATACCGACCACAACTTCGGTCGTGTAATTGCCGCAAGTGTCAACCTTGACGTGCTTGCTGTCGTTAAGAAGACCGAGGACGGCGTTATCCGCATAAAGAGCGAGGGCTTCCCCGAGGATATCGTTTCCCCCGAGGCTGCCGAAGCTCCCGACGAGGCTAAGTTCTTCACCTCGGCGGCGATCATCGCCGGTATGGAGCGTGCGTTCCTTGACGCCGGCTACGCGGTCGGCGGCTTCGATGCGTACACTACGTCAAACGTCCTCAAGGGCTCGGGCATAAGCTCCTCTGCGGCATTCGAGGTAATGGTCGGCAATATCCTGAACTACCTCTACAACGACGGACGTGTCTCGAACGTTGAGATCGCGAAGATGGCGCAGTTTGCCGAGAACAAGTTCTTCGGCAAGCCGTGCGGACTTATGGATCAGACCGCCTGTGCGGTCGGCGGCTTCATCACCATCGACTTCGAGGATCCCACCGAGCCTGTTATCGAAAAGCTCGACTTCGACCTCACTGCCGCGGGCTACAGCCTCTGTATCGTAAATACCGGCGGCAACCACGCAGACCTCAACGATGATTACGCCTCCGTTCCCACCGAGATGAAGGCTGTTGCCGCAAAGCTCGGCGTTCCCGTGCTTCGCAAGACCGACCGTGAGGCTCTCGACAAGGCTCTTGCCGAGGACGGCGCGTCACTTCGCGAGGATCCGGGCGACCGCGCTATCATGAGAGCGTACCACTTCTTCGCGGAGAACGAGCGTGTAGCCGCTCAGGTCGAGGCGTTGAAGAAGGGTGACGTTTGCGGCTTCCTGTCCGGCGTTACCGCCTCCGGAAACAGCAGCTTCAAGTTCCTCCAGAACGTTTACACGACAAAGAACGTTGGTGAACAGGGACTTTCCCTTGCACTTTGCCTTGCGGAGCGCATGACGGGTGAGTTCGGCGGTGCTTGCCGCGTTCACGGCGGCGGCTTTGCCGGAACTATACAGGCGTTCATCCCGACCGACAGGACAGCGGAGTTCGCCGCAAGGATGGACAGCATATTCGGCGCAGGCGCAACTCACATCCTCAGCGTTCGCAAGAACGGTGCCTGCAAGATCTGCTAATTCTGTCGCCTGAGGCGACAGGCAGGTATCGGCGTACTTTCAGCTTAGATCGAACGAGCTCCCACGATGGGATGGTTTGTGCAGACTTGGTCTATAGACTGTATGCTTTTTGCAGACCGCACGTTATTTTATTATGCTTGCGGTGACACGTTATCATCGTGGGATCGCTCTACTGTATGGCTGAACGTAAGCCGATCCATGTCCGCGGTGACACGCCGCCGCGAAGAAAGGGTATTTTGTAAATGAGATCAAAGGGAAAGCTGCGCCGACTTGGTGTATTGTTTTTGAATTTCGTCCTGTTCTACGTTCTGCTTCGGCTGATAATACTGCTTGCCGGACGGACGGGGATAATGGCGATATACTATATCGGGGTGACCCTGTATACGCTTGGCGCAGGAGCGGTGTTCATCACGTTCTTCTGCCTGAACGGCTACACCGTGAACAACGTTGACCGAACGGCGGACGACCTCCCCGAGAGGTGGACGGACGAGCGAAAGCGCGAGTTTTTGGCGGCACAGCCGGAGAGGCGCAGGAAGGCACGTCAGCTCATGTACGTTCTAATGCCGATGGTGGTGACGCTCCTCATAAGCTATATCGAGCTCAGCTTTTTCAAGTGAGAGGGGCGGTGCATCATGCTCAAATTGACGATAATCGCCATGGGACGACTGACTGTCGGGTATTTTCGCGAGGCTTGCGAGGACTATCTTCGCAGGATGTCGCGGACGTACAGCGTGACTGTCGTAGAGCCGAAGCCGGAGCCTCTTCCGAAGGAGCCGACGGAGGGGGACATAGCCCGTGCGCTCGAGCGTGAGGCTGTTCGCATACGAGAGGCGATACCTCCGCGAGCGGTGGTGATCGCGATGTGTGTAGAGGGGCGTGAGCTGTCCTCGGAGGAGCTTGCGGCACGTCTTGACGGCTACGCATCGTCCGGCGTATCGGAGGTATGCTTCATCATAGGCTCGTCGCACGGCTTGGATGCCGCGCTCAAGACCTCCGCCGCGCTTCGCCTGTCGGTCTCACGCATGACCTTTCCGCACGAGCTGTTCCGCGTTATGCTGTTCGAGCAGCTCTACCGCGCCTCCGAAATAAACTCCGGCACTCGCTACCACAAATAGGCGGGTCGGCTGAGCCGACAGGCGGTCATCGGCGTTCGTGAAGTCGAGACTTTAAGACATCCCACGACAATATTATTGGTGCGGATTTGGTCTGCTGAGTCGGCTGAGTCGCCTGAGCCGACAGGCGGTCATCGGGTCGGCTGAGCCGACAAACGGTCATCGGCGTTCGTGAAGTCGAGACTTTAAGACATCCCACGACAATATTATTGGTGCGGATTTGGTCTGCATAAGGTAACATCATCATGGAACAATTATTGAGAACAAGATCGCATATCGGAGCAACAGAGCCGTTTAAGCTCCTGCATATCTCCGATACTCACCTCTGTCTCGCGGACGACCGCGATGACAAACGCAAAAACGACCTTGCCGTGAGCCGTTCGAGGGTGTTCGGTGACGGCATGGATGCACTGCGCTGGAGTGCGGACGTTGCACGTGAGAACGGTGCGCTGCTCGTCCACACCGGCGACCTCATCGACTTCGTTTCCTACGCGAATCTCGATGCGGCAAAGCGGTTCACCGATGAGAACGACTGCTTCTTCGCGGCAGGAAACCACGAATTCAGTCTGTATGTCGGTGAAGCGTGGGAGGACGAGGCGTACCGTGAACAGAGCCTTGCACGTGTACAGGCGGCATTCAAGAACGATATCCGCTTCTCCTCACGTGTCGTTTGCGGCGTGAACCTTGTCGGTATAGATAACTCCTACTACCGCTTCGACAGGCTCCAGCTCGACCTATTGAAGCGTGAGGTCGAGCGCGGTCTCCCGATACTGCTGTTCATGCACGACCCGATGCACACGGACGAGCTCTTCCGCTACATCCGTGAGGAGCGCGGCGACCGTATCGCGTATCTTGCCGCGACTCCACGTGAGCTTTTGTCGGATTACGATGACTACCGCTTCCGTCAGCAGTGTCCGGACGATATAACGGTCGAGGCGGCAGAATATATCGCAGGAGAACGCTCGATCCGCGCTCTGTTTACGGGACATCTCCATTTCAGCTACGAGGTGTCGTACTACGGCAGAACGCAGTACGTGACAGGCGGCACGGGACACCGTATCGCCCGACTGATCGAGATAGATTAGTACCACAGCAATACCTTAGTACCACAGCAATACCTTAGTATCACAGCAATACCAAACTACACATTGACCGAGAAAAAAAGGAAAGGCAAACGTTTCGTGAGATATTTTTTCGTTAGATTCAAAGGACAGCTCCTGCGGCTGCTTGCGGCAGTGTCGGTCTTCGGAGTGGCTCTGCTCGTGCTTCTGTATTTTCTCGGCTATTACGATCTCTCCTTCCTCGACCGCTACAAGGTACTCGGTGAGCTTCTGAACGAGCCGCAGACCTCACAGTCGCAGACACAGGGCAATATCTCCGCGCTGTTCGACCCCTCATCGCTCCTCGGGGACGACCCTACCTCTGATATCACGCTGCCCGATCCCTTTGCAGGTGACGGGGATGTGTCGGGGGAGGTCGGCGCACCTGACGATGTCGCCGACACGTCCGAGGGGGAGATCGGCGGAGCGGATGTGACGAGCTACGAAAGCACCTCCGTCAAGCGTGTGTTCGATGCCACACGTCTTCCCGACAAGCTGTTGTCCGAGCTTCGTTCGGGTTCGATGACCGTTTCGGAGCTTGAGGCGGACGGCTATCGCACGTGCGGTATATCGTATTCGGAGGCAGGGCTTTCGTTCGCGCCCTCCGATGAGAAGGAGAGCGAGGAGGATGCGCCGACCGTTTCGTCCGGCTACTACACGCCGGGAGAGACCGTACTCGGGCGACTGACGTTTTCGTTCCAGCTTCCCGACTCACTGTCGAAGCGCAGGAGGCAGGAGGTACGCGAGGAGGTAGTCGCGCCGTCCGATGACGGAGAATGGTATGTGGAGACACATACGGTACGTTCGATCAGACCGGCGGTCGAGCTGTACATGGGCTACATCATGCTCGATGACGGAAAGGAGCTGTCGCTGATAGCCTCCGATGCGACGCCGCTCTGCAAGATAGACGAGCGGGTATATTTTCCGGCATACGAGCGTGACAGGTACGACCGTCCTCTTTTCTACCGCAAGACGGAGAGTGGGGAGAGGGTATACCTGTACCTTGCGCCGAGCGGTCTTAACTTTGTAGCCTCGTCCTATGACGAGGTCGCGGACGGTCGCGGTCTGTCGTTCGACTATCCGTCCTACTACGGAAGGTCGGATTCGGCGGTGACGACCGACCGAAACGGAGTTACGGGGCGCATGGCGTACGTACTGCGCGGAGTCGGTATGCTGACGGGGTACGACTTTACGAGGGCGTACTCGTTCACGGAGGGCTATGCGGCGGTGACGACTCAAAAGAACCGCGGCGGTCTATACTATATCGACGAGAGCGGCAAGCGTGCGTTCGAGACGTGGCGTTACTACTTCAACGAGCACGGACGAGACGTTTACGAGAACCTGATGCCTCCGCTGACGAACGGTATCGAGAGCATCGGCTTCTACTATTTCGACCACGGCTTGACGAGGGTACGCAGGCAGGTGATCGATGCGTACAACTGGGCGTATGTGGGGAGGGTCCGCACGACCAAGGATGAGCAGGTGCTTCTCCGCCCGGACGGCTCGGAGTACGAGCTTCCGGCAGGGTACGCTCTCGAGGGGTACTCTGACGGCTGTATCCTTTTATCGAAGGACGGTCTGTACGGCTTCACGGACTACACGGGCGAATGGATAGCGCAGCCGATATACAAGTCGGCAACGCCGTTTGTCGGCGGACTTGCGACACTGACGACCGAGGACGGACGTGTCGGCATGATCGACACGGAGGGGAACATCGTTTTGCAGTTCACCTTCGACTACATCTCACAGGTCTCGGACGGACTCGTTGCGGCGTACCGTATCGAGAACGGCTGGACGGTCTTCAAGCTGATGGAAAAGGGGACTGCAAGCGGCGTGGGACGTGCGTGAGTCGAATATCAACGTGATTTAAATTTTTAATTTAAATAAAAGTAAAACAACAAAAAAACGAAAGAGGTAAGGAATATGCCTATATTTGGTAAGAAAAAGAACGAGAACGCGGAAAACGAAAAAGAGAATCCGGCAGTTGAGAAGGAAGCTGCGGCGGCTGAGCCTGAGACTGCGGTCGAGGAGCAGGGAGCGTCTGCACAGGGAGCGAGAAAGTTCGAGACGCCAGAGGGCTTTGATTTCAACAGATATTTTCTGGCTGAGAGACGGATCGTGCTTGAGAACGTAAGCTACGAGGTACATCCGGCGCAGCCGAGCACGAGCATGAAGCTGAACGGCAAGGACACGATCATAGCGCAGATCGCCGGACAGGCAGGAGTCAAGGTAACGTACAACCGCACGCTACAGTTTGAGCCGGAGGGACCGTTCTCCCTGTCGGTATCCTTTGCGGTGATGCTCGTATTCAACCCGGGTACGAGAGACGAGGTCGATTGGAAGACCATTGACGTTGCGAACGAGTTCCGCAAGGCTTGTCCCGCGCTCGTAAGCTCCATGATGAGCCGTTCGACCCTTCTCGTAGCCGAGATAACCTCCGCCTCCGGTGGCGCACCCATCATCCCCATGAAATAGGTCGGCGGCGTGACGCCGCAGGCAGTCATCGGCGCACTTTCGGTTTAAATTGAAAGATATCCCACGACAATACCATTTGTGCAGGCTCGTCTTGAGGCTCCCTACGGGAGGGAGCTGTCGCGGTCGCCATTTGTGGCGACGACAGCGACTGAAGGAGAGTGCGTAACAATAGATCTGTACAAATAAAATTGTCGTGGGTCGTCTTCCGATTTTGACTGAAATAACGCCGATGTCTGCCTGTCGGCTCAGCCGACCGCATTTCCTATCTATTATACCACTATATTATAGAAAAGTAACCTAATGAAAAAAAAAGATCAATATAATAACCAATCGATAACATCGTTAAAGGGACCTGACCGTGTGCGAAAAAGACCTGCGGTCATTTTCGGCTCGGACGGTCTTGAAGGCTGTGAGCATTCCGTTTTCGAGATCCTCTCAAACTCTGTCGATGAGGCTAAGGAGGGCTTCGGAAACGTTATAAATATTACCGCGTACCGTGACAAGTCCATCGAGGTCGAGGACTTCGGGCGCGGTCTTCCCGTCGGCTGGAACGAAGCCGAGAACCGCTGGAACTGGGAGCTCGTCTACTGTGAGCTTTACGCCGGCGGCAAATACGACAACAACTCCGACGGCTCGGCTTACGAGTATTCGCTCGGTCTGAACGGTCTCGGTGCTTGCGCGACACAGTATTCGAGTGAGTATTTCGAGGTACGCTCCTATGACGGAACGAACGTTTCGGAGATACATTTCGAAAAGGGCGAGCCTGTCACGGAGCTGACGGTCAGACCCCTTGAAAAGCGCGAGAAGCGCACCGGCACTGTTCAGCACTGGAGACCAGACCTTGACGTCTTCACCGACATCGACATTCCGCGTGAATACTTCACCGATATGCTGAAGCGTCAGGCAGTCGCGAACCCCGGGATACATTTCGTCTTCCGTTGGGAGGTCGAGACTCCGCCGGAGGGGAGCGAGGATAGTGCGAAAAGGTCAAAAAAGAGCGCGAACGTTCCCGAAAGGTATTTCGAGACCGAGGAATTCTACTACGAGAACGGTATCGAGGACTACGTAGCGGAGGTTGCGGGTGACACTGCCGAAACGAAGGTCGCACACTTCCACCTTGAGACGAAGGGTCGTGACCGTGCGGACATGAAGGACTACAAGCTCCTTGTTGACGTTGCGTTCACGGTATCGAAGACCGTCCATATGCTCGAATACTACCACAACTCGAGCTTTCTCGAGCATGGCGGCTCACCCGAACGTGCGGTAAAGACGGCGTTCGTATACGCGATAGACAAGAGGCTCAAGGCGACCGGAAAGTACAACAAGAACGAAGCGAAGATAACGTTCCAGGATATCGAGGACTGTCTGATACTCGTGACGAACGGCTTTTCGACACAGGCCTCCTACGCGAACCAGACCAAAAAGGCGATCACGAACTCGTTCATCGCGGAGGCGATGACGGACTTTTTGAAGGAGCAGCTCGAGTATTTCTTCGCGGAGAATCCGCTCGATGCGGACAAGCTGACCGCGCAGGTACTCGTGAACAAGCGTTCGCGTGAGCAAGCGGAATCAACGAGGCTCAATCTAAAGAAGAAGCTGACGTCATCGACAGACGTAGCAAGCAGAGTTGAGAAATTTGTAGCGTGTCGATCGAAGGATGCGGCGGTACGTGAGCTGTATATAGTTGAGGGAGACTCGGCTATGACGTCCTGCAAGCTGGCGCGCAACGCGGAGTTTCAGGCGATAATTCCGGTACGCGGAAAGACGCTTAACTGCATGAAGGCGACCTACGACCGCATATTCAAGAGTGACATAATAGTCGATCTGCTCCGAGTTATCGGGTGTGGTGTCGAGATACAGACGAAGAACAAGTCTGACATGGTGCCGTTCGACATGGCGAATCTGCGGTGGTCGAAGATAATCATATGCACCGATGCGGACGAGGACGGCTTCCAGATACGGACGCTGCTGTTGACGTTATTCTACCGACTTCTGCCGACCCTGTTAAAGGAGGGGCGCATATACATTGCGGAGTCGCCGCTCTACGAGATCACTCCGGCGAAGGGCGAGTCGCTGTTTGCGTACAACGAACCCGAAAAAGCGGAGATCATAAAGAAGCTCGAAGGGTCGAAGACGAAGTACACCCTGCAACGTTCGAAGGGGCTTGGTGAGAACGAGGCGCAGATGATGTCGAAGACGACGATGGATCCGGCATCGCGCCGACTGATCCGAGTCACGCCGTCCGATGCGGCTGAGACCGCACGTATGTTCGAGCTCATGCTCGGCGACGATCTTGCCGGACGTAAGCGGTACATTGCCGAGCACGGTGCCGAATACCTCTCCGTCGCCGACATATAGTCGGGCGGCTGAGCCGCCAGACGGTCATCGGGGCGGCTGAGCCGCCAGACGGTCATCGGCGTTCGTGAAGTTTAGGCTGAAAGCGATCCCACGACAATATCATTTGTGCAGGGCAGCTGAGCCGGCGGTCTCAGACCGCCGCCGCTTCATGCTTGCGCTCCTCTTCCGCTGCCAACGCGCCTCCCATAGGAGGTTTCAAGCTGTAAAAAATTTTTTCCATAACGGAGGACTTACATATGCTGAGATCAACATTGCATCTTCATCCCGCTTTTACTGTCGGAGATGTCGATCCGCGTATCTTCGGCTCGTTCATCGAGCATCTCGGTCGTGCCGTGTATCACGGTATCTACGAACCGGATCACCCGACCGCCGATGACGAGGGCTTCCGCGGCGACGTCCTCGAAATGGTCAAAAAGCTCGGTGTGCCGATCGTTCGCTACCCGGGCGGTAACTTTGTTTCCGGCTACCGTTGGGAGGACGGCACAGGCGACCGTGCAAAGCGTCCGCGCCGTCTCGAGCTTGCATGGGGCGTTACCGAAACGAACGAGGTCGGTATCGATGAATTCCAGAGCTGGTGCAAAAAGGCAGGCTCCGAAGTCATGATGGCGGTCAACCTCGGTACTCGCGGACCGGAGGAGGCTCGTCAGCTCGTTGAATACTGCAACCACCCGGGCGGAACCGAGTATTCGGATCGTCGTCGTGCAAACGGCTTCGAGGAGCCGTTCGGCATCAAGGTATGGTGTCTCGGTAACGAGATGGACGGCTCGTGGCAGATGGGTGCGAAGACCGCGACAGAGTACGGTCGTATCGCCGCAGAGGCGGCAAAGCTCATGAAGTGGACAGACCCGTCCATTGAGCTTGTAGCCTGCGGTGCATCGGGCTACGGTATGTGCGGTGACTGGGAAGCGGAGGTACTTCGTCACGTTTACGATCACGTTGACTACATCTCCCTTCACAGCTACTACGGCAACCCTGCGAACGACACCCCGACGTTCCTTGCCTCGAGCCTCGACATGGAGACGTTCATCCGCACGGTCTGCGGCATTGCCGACTACATCAAGAAGATCAAGCATTCGAACAAGACGATGTATCTGTCGTTTGACGAATGGAACGTATGGTTCCACAGCCACGGCGTTCCGTTTGAGAAGTGGTCTGTCGCGCCGCCGCAGCTCGAGGACATATACACGTTCGAGGACGCGCTCGTTGTCGGCTGTCTGATGATGACTCTGCTTCGCCACTGTGACCGCGTAAAGATGGCTTGTCTTGCACAGCTGGTGAACGTCATAGCACCGATCATGACGGAGAACAGCGAAAACGGCGGACGTTGCTTTGCACAGACGATCTTTTATCCGTTCATGTATATGTCGCGCTACGCACGAGGCACAGTGCTTGACGCCAGAGTCGTCTGCGACAAGTATTCGACCGCGCACGTCAAGGATGTACCGTACATCGAGTCACTCGCGGTGCTTCACGAGGACACGTCCGAGCTTGACATATTCGCGGTGAACCGTTCGCTTGACGAGGACAGCGACTTTACCATCGATCTGTCCGCGTTCGGCAGCTCTGTCGAGGTGATCGAGCATATCACGATGACCAACGACGATCTCAAGGCTGTGAACACTGCGGACGATCCCGAGAACGTCATACCCGAAGCGAACGGTGATGCGACCGCAAGCGGCACGACCCTCACCGCGACCCTCGGCAAGCACTCCTGGAATATGCTCCGCGTAAAGGTCGGCTGAGCCGACGGGCGGTCATCGGCGTTCGTGCAGTTGAAATTGGGAGATATCCCACGACAATTTCATCTATGCAGATCTAGGCGGTCTGCAAGAAAAGCTCCCATACGAATAATAAAACAGCAAGCTCCGGCAGATCGTTTGTCCTGTCGGAGCTTGCTGTTATTTTGTCAGCTTCACGTTTAGGCTTTCTTCATGAGGTGCGGTCAGTCGGCGGTCGGTGAAGTCAAAATTGTATGATATCCCATGATGGTGTAGATAATGCGTTATAATAAAGCAATTCTAAGCTTAATGTAACGCACTCTCCTTCAGTCGTCGTTGTCGCCTCAGCCGATCTTATAGACCAAGTCTGCACAAACTCCACCATCGTGGGATATCTCCCAACTTAAACTGCACGAACGCCGATTCATGCCCATCGCCTCAGGCGACCCGATGACTGCCTGTCGGCTCAGGCGACACGATTCATGCACCAATAACATTGTCGTGGGATGTCTCCCAACCTAAACTGCACGAACGCCGATTCATGCCCGTCGCCTCAGGCGACTATTCGCTGCGGAGGGCTTCGACGGGGTCTTTTTTGGCGGCAAAGTTGGAGGGGATCAGTCCGGCAATGAGAGTCAGTGCCATGCTGATCAGTATCAGCGCGACCCCTCCGACGACCGGCAGACGTGCAAGGTTCGATATGTCGGTCAGATGCTTGATTATCATGTTCGCAGGTATGCAGAGGAGCAGCGTCACACCGATACCGATAACGCCGGAGGATAGACCAACTATCAAGGTCTCCGCGTTGAATACTCTCGATATGTCACGCTTCGATGCTCCGATCGCACGAAGTATACCGATCTCCTTCGTCCGCTCGAGCACGGAGATGTACGTTATGATACCGATCATTATAGACGATACCACCAGCGAGATCGAGACGAACGCTATAAGTACGTAGGATATTACGTTGATTATCGTCGAGATGGAGGACATCATGAGTGCTACATAGTCAGTGTAGTTTATTATGTCCTCCTCACGTCCATCGTCCGAGCAGCTGCGGTTGTACTCGGCTATGATCTCCGAGATCATGTCCTTGTCCTCGAACGTCTTCGCGTAGATGTTGACCGAGGTCGGCGAGAGCTTCGTGCTGTAGCCGAGAAGGGAAAGATTGTCCTCGTAGGTCGAGTCGGAGAACCACGCCGGCATATACTCCGCATACCCCTCCGCGACCGCTTCGTCCGACAGCTCATCGAGAAGTGCGTCAAGCTGTGCCGCAAGCTCGTCCGTGGACAGCGTGCCGAGCTGACTCTCGATCTGCTCCGCATACGCCGCCTTGACCTGCGCCGATACGATCCGGAGTGCCATTTCGGCAACGTCCTCCTCGGACATCGAGGTCATGTACGCCTCGACTGCCTGCGCCTCCATGCCGCTCTGCTCGATCATAGCCGCACGTACCAGCTCGACCGCCGCACCCTCCGGCATTGCCGCAAGCTGCTCCGTTGCCTGTGCGAGCGCGTCCTCGTCCGACATGGTCGAAGCCTTCTTCGCGTAGACAGCAGCCTTGTCGGCTACATTCATCGAGGCTATCTCCTCACGAATGTACGGCGCGGTCGCCGCTCCCTCGGGTATCTCCGTCGTGCCGTCGTCAAATCTAAGCCCCGTCAGAACGTCTGTCGCCTCGTCCGCAAGCTGCGCCTTTATAACGTCCGCCTCGGCGGTAGCTTCAAGGATGTACTCCGTCAGCGCGGATGTGTAGCCGATAGCACCGGTCAGTGATGCCGCTACCGCCTCGGGGTCGGGACGAACGATACCCGATATGCGAAGCTTCTGTGCATCCTCGATAACGACCCTCATGAACGCCTCGTTGTCGCCCATGTATTCGAACGTTCCGTCCTCCGCACGGCGATAGCAGTCGGAGGGGAGAACGAGCGCGAATTCACGCCCGAGAAGCTCGTCGAACGCCCAGCTCGTGCTCTCCGCATCGAACGTCTCTCCTGCGGCAACTGCCGACATCATATCCTTTAATTCGTCGTTGTCCTTGAGACCGAGCGCGTACAGGAATACGTCGTTGACCTCGTTGTTCTTGTCGATGACGAGAACGACCTCGTCATATGAGGAGGGCCAGTGTCCGGCAACAACGTCGTATTGCTCCGACATCAGCTCCTCGTTGTCGATCATCTCCTGCCATATGCTGAGTCCCGAGGAGGTCGAGAGAAGACTGCTCATGCCGCCGACCGCACCGGAGGCTATGCCGCCCTGTGCCGCTTCGTCAGACGAGGGCGCGGACGCTGCACCGCCGAGCATAGTTCCGGCGAACATCTCGGAGGGATTGAGCCTCGTTATGCCGTCCGAGGTGTCGGTGGAGTATATGTGCAGGGGGACGTTGTAGCCGTACATGACGGTGGAGGCGTAGTCTGATATGCCCGACTCGTCACCCTCGAGGTACTCAATGAACGCGGAAAGGTTGTTCTCGCGAACGTCTGCGGACATCATCGTGTCCATGAGGTCGTACATCATGACGTTCGAGTAGACGTAGCCGTCCTCGTGTGACTTGAGCGAACCCTCACGCGACTCCATGAGGGAGGTCATCAGTGAGGACATATCGACAGTTGACTGCTGTATCGAAATGGGGTAGGTGGAAAGAGTATCCTCCTGCACCTTGTCTATGTAGAGGTCGATACCGTTTGAGAGGGAGAGTATCAGCGCGATACCGATAATACCGATAGAGCCGGCGAACGCGGTAAGGAACGTCCGACCCTTTTTGGTCATAAGGTTGTTCATGGAGAGGGAGACCGCCGTTGCGAAGGACATGGAGGTCTTGCCGCTCTTTGCGTTTTTGGCTCTTGCCGAAGCTGTGTCGGCGGCAGAGCTGTCACGGAGCTCACGAGCCTCCTCCTCGGGGGAATAGGGGTCGGAGTCGGAAAGGACACGACCGTCAAGGAGACGGATTATCCTGGTGGAGTAGCGATCCGCAAGCTCGGGGTTGTGGGTGACCATGATGATGAGCTTTTTCTTTGCGATCTCACGGAGTATCTCCATTATCTGGACACTCGTTTCGGAGTCGAGCGCGCCGGTGGGTTCGTCTGCGAGGAGGATGTCGGGGTCGTTGACGAGCGCACGTGCGATAGCGACACGCTGCATCTGACCGCCGGACATCTGGCTCGGCTTTTTCTTCAGCTGATCGCCGAGACCGACCGCCTCGAGAGCCTCTGTCGCACGCTTACGTCGTTCGGCGCGTGAAACGCCGGAGAGGGTCAGAGCCAGCTCGACGTTCGAGAGGACGGTCTGATGGGGAATGAGGTTGTAGCTTTGGAAAACAAAGCCGATGGAGTGGTTGCGGTAGGCATCCCAGTCGCGATCGCGAAAATCGGTGGTGGGAACGCCGCGCACGGACAGCTCACCGGAGGAGTAGCGGTCGAGACCGCCGATGATGTTAAGCAGGGTAGTCTTTCCGCAGCCCGAGGGACCGAGTATCGATACGAACTCGTTCGGTCGGAACGCGATGGAGACACCCTGTAGGGCGGTAACGTCGCCGGAGGGGTAGGTCTTCGTAATGTTTGTTAAACGGAGCATAGCTTGCCTTTCCACGGCTGTTTCTCGGGCGACTTCAAGTATCTCTCTTCACTGTAAAAGTTATTCAAGGTCAAAAGCTACGTTTGAATCTGCTCGTTTACAGCTCAAATGTTAAAATTTCTTATCGCAATAATTATACCCACGGCATATATCGATTTCTACTCCAATTTGTAAAGAAAAGTTAAATTAGAATGAGTGGAAAGGGAAGCATAGTAGTACAAAAAGCACTGCAACGGTAGGGGAGATCGTAAAGTTTCATAATACGGTTGAGACGGCGGTCTGAGACCGCTCGTCGCCGTTGTCGCCACAAATGGCGACCGTGATGCCTCCCTCCGGGAGGGAGGGGGACCGCGTAAGCGGTGGAAGGAGAGCGCGTTACAATAAATTTGCACCAATAACATTGTCGTGGGATATCTTTCGACCCAAGCTTCACGAACGCCGACTATGCCTGTCGCCTGAGCCGACCCGATTCATGCCTGTCGTCTCAGGCGACCCGATGACTGCCTGTCGTCTCAGGCGACCCGATGACTGCCTGTCGCCTCAGGTGACCCGATGACTGCCTGTCGCCTCAGGCGACCCGATGACTGTCTGCGGTCTCAGACCGCCGACCCGACCTTGCTTTTTTGGTGGCTTTGTTGTACAATATACCTGAAAAACGGCTCATGATGAGCCGATGCAGTCATACCGTAACACCGTAAATCCATGATCCGAGGTGATATTCTTGATATACGCGGACTATGCCGCAACGACTCCGGTATCAGAGCGCGTTTGCGCCGTACTCTCCAACGCTACTCGTGAGGTATTCGGTAATCCATCCTCCCTCCATTCGGTCGGACGTGCCGCCGCAAGGCTCGTCGATCGCGCTCGTGAACAGGTCGCCGCGCTCCTCGGCTGCCTGCCCGAGGAGGTCTTCTTTACCTCCGGCGGTACGGAGTCCGATAATCACGCCGTGCGACTTGCCGCAGGTCGTAACATCGTGACCTCCGAGATAGAGCATCCTGCCGTCCTCGAAGCCGCTCGACATATGTCGGGACGGCTCGACCTGATCGATACCGAACCAAGCGGTCGCGCCTCCGTCTCCTCACTCGCTCACCTGCTCGGGGAACGTGAGGTCGCGCTCGTCTCGCTTATGTACGCAAATAACGAGACAGGTGTCGTGCAACCGGTGCGTGAGGCGGCAGCTGCCGCTCATGCGGTCGGTGCGCTGTTCCACTGTGACGCCGTGCAGGGCGTAGGTCACGTCATGCCCTCCGTCCGTGAGCTTGACTGCGATCTTATGTCCGTCTCCGGACACAAGCTCCACGCGCCCAAGGGTATCGGCGTTATATATATAAGGAAGGATATCGTCGAAAACGTTCCGGCACTGCACTACGGCGGAGGTCAGGAGCGCGGTATCAGGAGCGGAACGTTGCCCGTTCCGCTGATCGCCGCTCTCGGCGAAGCCTGTGACGAGGCACGCGAACGTATGCACGAGGACGACCGCCGTGTCACGCGACTGCGTGACGCCATCGAGGACGAGCTTCTGACGATACGCGACAGCGTTCGTCTCGGCTCGGGCGAACGTATGCCCGGGATACTCGATATCGCGTTCTCGGGAGTGGGAGGGGAAGCACTCACGTTGCTCTGTGACCTGCGCGGAGTTGCGATCTCCGCAGGCTCGGCTTGCCATTCGGGAGATCTATCGCCCTCGAGAGTTCTATTATCGATGGACGTGCCGTCCGAGCTTGCTTTATCCGCGATACGCATCTCCATCGGACGATACACCACGTCAGAGGAAGCCGAGCGCATCGTCTCCACCGTCCGCACCTGCCTCGCTCTCTCCCTCGGGTCTGTCGGGTCGGCTGAGCCGACAGGCATGAATCGGCGTTCGTGAAGCTTGGGTCGAAAAATATCACACGACAATGTTATTGGTGCAACCTTGGTCTACAGAGCCGCCTGAGCCGACAGGCATGAATCGGCGTTCGTGAAGTTGAGGTTTGAGGATGACCCACGAGGGTGGAGTTTGTGCAGTCTGCAAAGGCAAACGTTCTATAGATACCGTGCAGTCTGCAAAGGACAAAATTTCTGTAGACAAGTTTGCACCAATAACATTGTCGTGGGTCATCTTCCAACTTCAACTTCAAGTGCGCCGATGACCGCCGCCGATGACTGCCTGCGGTCTCAGACCGCCGCCAAAATCGACGTTTTCGAAAATTTTGTGCATTGTGCTTATGTGTAGAAAAACGAGGTCGATTTTTGTGCAATCTTCACAAAAACCAAACTACCCCTGTCACGCCCCCGTCACCTACCCCTTGCTCGCCCTACACACAGTGCAGTAAATCAAATTTACCTCACCCAACTTTATTCATAATTGCGACAATATGATTACAAAAAATACGCATTTGTACTCTGCAAACGTTCAAAAAATATCAAACCAACGTAAATTATATTTACTTACCGTGAACACCCGAACAGACCCATGCGGAGACGGCAGGTTTCAACAGGGAAATCAAAAGTTTTTCAACAGGAACGGTGGGGAAAGATGACTTTTCACGCCGAAAGAATGCTCTTTTGTCTCTCGTTGTCGCGCTTGACTTTTTTGTGTGCTTATGATATTATAATGTCATATAAATATCGGGAGTGGTGTATATTTTGCGCTTCCCGGGAGATATCGGTGGGTAAAACGTTCCCACGGTCTCCGTATATATGTTTTTTTGACTCTCTGACGCACTTCGCAAAGCATTGTGACTGTGCGTCTATAGCTGTCAAGAGAGCATAAGATTCCCCGAATCGGGTGGAGTCCCACCACCGTCGGTCAGCGGTCGGTCAGACTCAAAAATTAGCAGGAGGAAGGTTTATATGAGAAAAACCACATGCAAAAAGCTGACGTGTCTCATGCTGTCGCTTCTTATGTGTGCCGGTGCGTTTCCGTCGTTGATATCTGCGGCAGATACGTCCGAGAAGACTGAGAAGACGGCACTTCAGGAAATCAGCGAATCCTTCAAATTCATCTCCTACGCTGAGTATAAAGAAAAATACGCAGACGTGGCGAGAGGAACCGGTACGGTAACGGTATCTGCAATCGATTACAAAGCGGATGAGACCGATGCAGAGGTCGAGATCGTATCAGATTATCAGGGCGGCAGCGGAAAGGCTCTGATGATCCCCGACGCAGGTAAGGTCACATGGGAATTCGAGGTTCCCGCAGAGGGGATGTACGCGGTAGCCATCGACTACTGCTCCGTCACCGATAAGACCAACTCCATCGAACGAACTCTCTACATAAACGGTGCGGTACCCTGCTCCGAAGCAAGATATCTTCTTATGAAGAAGACCTGGCGGAACAATTATACCGAAAATCCGGAGACCGGTGAGCTTCGCTTCGAGGTAGACAGTAACGGAAACGAGCTTCGCCCGACCTCTACTGTCGATCATGAATGGAAGACCTACGAATTCATCGACTCCAATACCTATTACGCAGATCCTTTCGAGTTCTACTTCCAGAAAGGAACTAACACCCTGTCCCTCGAGGCTGTACGTGAGGATATGGTGGTCAGCGAGATACGTATCTATCCCTACGAGGATAACGTATCCTACGACGAATACGTGAGCGGTAAGACAGAGGCCTCCGCCGAGCCTATCCACATCCATGCGGAAACTCCCTCGGCTACCTCCGACTACACTGTATATCCGATTTATGACCGTAAATCCCCTATCACAGAGCCGCAGGACGCATCTAAGATCATGCTCAACACGATCGGTAGTGAAAAATGGACTACTCCCGGTCAGTGGGTGGAATACGAATTCGACGTTACCTCCGCGGGTCTCTACGAGATCGTGTTCCGTTACAGACAGAACGAGCTTCCCGGTATGTATACCTCGAGAAAGATCTATATCGACGATAAGATCCCCTTCGAAGAGGCAAACTACGTTAAGTTCAACTATAATACCGAATGGCAGGTAGAAGCCGCAAACAACGGCGCAGATACCTTCCAGTTCTACCTCGAAGAGGGTCACCACACCCTGAAGCTCGAGGTAACTCTCGGTGAGATGGGTGACGTCGTTCGTCAGGTGTCCGATATCATGACGTCTGTCAACAACGACTACCTCGAGATACTCAAGCTCACCGGCTCCAGCCCCGATAAGTACCGTGACTACGGCTTCGGTCGAGTCCTTCCGGACGTTATCGAGGACCTCGTAGTACAGCACCTCGCACTCGAAGAGGTCATCGGCTACGTTGAAGGTATGGCAAACGTAAAGTCCCAGAACTCCGCAACTCTGGACACTATCTCCCGCCTCCTTCTTAAGATGGGTACCGACGAGGACGAGATCGCAAAGAACCTCTCCGAGCTCAAGTCTCAGGTAGGTACTCTCGGTGAATGGATCAACGATGTAAAGAAGCAGCCCGTCGAGATCGACTACATCAATATCCAGCCCGCTTCCGCAGAGCTTCCCCGTGCAAACGCTAATATATTCAGCGCAATGTGGTTCGAGATCAAGAGCTTTATCGCTTCCTTCTTCACGGACTATAACTCCCTCGGTTCCTCCGGCAGCGTTGGTGACGAAGCCGTCAACGTTGACGTTTGGGTAACCACGGGTCGTGACCAGGCGCAGATCATCCGTAACCTCATGGATAACGACTTCGGTCCGTCCACCGGTATCAACGCAACTCTTAAGCTCGTTGCCGGCGGTACGCTCCTTCCGTCCGTCCTTGCAGGTGTCGGTC
This sequence comes from uncultured Ruminococcus sp., assembly GCA_964431775.1. GTDB lineage: Bacteria > Bacillota > Clostridia > Oscillospirales > CAG-272 > UMGS1696. Next base: position 24,710 of record CAYSKU010000003.1, read on the forward strand.
CCGAGGTAGCACTCCCGGGTACGGGCGTTGACCCGATCCAGTACGCTATCCGTTCCGCAGTCCTCGCGCTCAACCCCGATGCATACACCGATCAGGAGGGCGACGACGAGGAAACAAAGGCGTATAACGCAAAGATGCGCGATGCCTTCTCCTCCTTCGATGAAGTCAAGTCCAGATTCACCGAGGCTGCGTTCATTCCGATCACCCTTTACGGTAAGACCTACGCACTCCCCGATACTCAGACATGGAACATGATGTTCTATCGTACAGATATCATGGCTGACCTCGGTCTCGAGATACCCGAAACATGGGACGATCTTCTTGCTATGATCCCCGTGCTCCAGTTCAGCAACATGGAGATCGGTATGTCTCAGGACTATCAGATGTATATGTACCAGATGGGCGAAGAGCTCTGGGCAGACGACGGTATGAGAATAAACCTCGACTCCAACCTCTCCCTCGAGTCCTTCGAGACCATGTGCAATATGTTCACTCAGTATTCTCTCCCCGTATCCTATGACTTCGCTAACCGTTTCAGAACAGGTGAGATGCCGATCTGTATCCAGGCTTATACCGCATACAACAACATCATCATCTTCGCAACCGAGATCGCAGGTCTTTGGGACTTCGGTCCGATACCCGGCTTCGAAAAGGAAGACGGCACTATCGATAACACCTCGATGTCCTCCGTATCCGCTCTCGTTATGATGGCAGGTGCAAAGAACATCAAGGAAGCATGGGAGTTCATGAGCTGGTACACAGATACCAAGTTCCAGGTAGACTACTCCAACGAGCTCGTTGCTATCCTCGGTCCCGCAGCTAAGAACGCGACCGCGAATATGGCAGCACTCGAGGAGCTTCCGTGGACGTCTCACGAGTACGGTCAGCTGATGAAGCAGATGGCGAATACCGCTGCTATCACCGCATACCCCGGCTCCTACATCCTCGGTCGTTACACCAACTTCGCATTCCTCGCAGCATACAACGATCACGCAGACCCGGTCGACTCGCTCCTCGGATACATCAATACCATCAACAAGGAGATCACGAGAAAGAGGACCGAGTTTGACCTCGAAACGCTTGAGATCGGTCAGACCCTTGCCTCTAAGCGTCTCGGTCAGGCGGCGGAGGCAATAGACGCACTCGATGACGGCGCAAAGTCCGCAGCTCCCGTAGCAGCAGCTCTTGCAGCTATCGCAAGTGAAGACATTGCAGAGCTTCGTGACGCAGCTACCGGTCTCGGCGCATCCTACTCCGAGATAGCAGGCTACCTCACCGATGCCGCAAACGCTCTTGAATCTTATATCGTTGATTGATTTCCTTAAGATCATTTTTAGACGAAAATCTAACAAAGGAGAGAGCACATGTCTAACAATACTGAAAAGCAAGTCAAGACTCGCAAAGAGATGACAAAAGCGGAATGGACATGGTTTCTTGTGAAGAGAAATAAGACAGCCTACTTCATGATCGCTCCGTTCATGATCCTGTTCTTCATCTTCACGATCATCCCCGTTGCACTGTCTCTCGTGCTGAGCTTCACGTCGTTCAATATGCTCGAATGGCCGAAGTTTATCTTCATGGATAACTACATCACGCTGTTCCTTGACGACGACCTCTTCGTTACCGCTCTGAAGAATACCTTCATCTTCGCGGCGATAACCGGTCCCGCATCCTATATCATTTCCTACGTCGTTGCATGGTTCATAAACGAGCTTCCCCCGAAGATCCGCGCTATCGTAACGCTCGTCTTCTACGCTCCGTCTATCGCCGGTAACGTATATCTTATCTGGGGTACGCTGTTCTCCAGTGATGCATACGGTTGGGTCAACGGCTTCCTGCTCGATATGGGCGTCATCGACACCCCGATCCTCTGGTTCCAGGACGCAGATTACGTCATGCCCCTTATCATCATGGTCGCACTCTGGACGTCCCTCGGTACATCGTTCCTTTCCTTCATCGCAGGTCTTCAGGGTATCGATACCGCACTCTACGAGGCCGGCGCGATCGACGGTGTAAAGAACAGATGGCAGGAGCTCTGGTACATCACCCTTCCGTCCATGAAGCCGCAGCTGATGTTCGGTGCGATCCTCTCCATAACCGGTTCCTTCGGTTTCGGTGGTATCGTTACCGCACTCGCCGGCAACCCGTCCGTTGACTACGTTGCATATACGCTGACGCATCACCTTGAGGAATATCAGGGCAACCGTTGGGAGGTCGGCTACGCCTCCGC
>CAYSKU010000004.1:0-26631 GCA_964431775.1 uncultured Ruminococcus sp.
ACCAATAATATTGTCGTGGTATCTCTTTCAACCTAAACTGAAAGTGCGCCGATTCATGCCCGTCGCCTCAGGCGACCGTCGGCTGACAAATCTGCACCAATGTCATTGTCGTGGGATATCGTTCGGTTTCAACTTCACGACCGCCGATTCATGCCTGTCGCCTCAGGCGACCTGTATTTTTAAATTTATTTCATATTTTCATCACCGTTCTGTGGTATAATAACCCTATCGGGGTCTCCCCCGTCAATCTTCTCAAAGGAGGATCGCTCGTATGACGATCACTAACGATATACGCTATGTCGGCGTGAATGACCACTCCATCGACCTCTTCGAGGGTCAGTACCTCGTCCCAAACGGTATGTCCTATAATTCCTACGTCATCCTCGATGACGCAGTCGCCGTTATGGATACAGTCGATGCCAGGTTTGCTCACGAATGGCTCGATAATATCCAAAATGTTACCAATGGTCGCTCACCCGATTACCTTATAATCCAGCATATGGAACCCGACCACTCCGCGAATATTGCCAATTTTATGAAGACCTATACAAATACCACCATCGTTTCGACCGACAAGGCGTTCCGCATGATGGAGCAGTTCTTCGGCACGTCCTACGAAGAACGCCGTATAGTCATCGCCGAGGGCGACACGCTCTCCCTCGGTAAGCACGAGCTGACGTTCGTTGCCGCGCCCATGGTACACTGGCCCGAGGTCATCGTGACCTACGACAAGCTCGACCGCGTCCTCTTCTCCGCTGACGGCTTCGGAAAGTTCGGTGCGCTCGATGTCGAGGAGCCGTGGGCTGACGAGGCTCGCCGCTACTACATCGGTATAGTCGGAAAGTACGGCGCGCAGGTGCAGACTCTCCTCAAAAAAGCCGCGACACTCGATATCGCCATGATATGTCCCCTCCACGGGCCTGTCCTCACGGACGACCTCAGCTACTACCTCAAGCTCTACGACACGTGGTCCTCCTACGCGGTCGAGACCGAGGGCATCGTCATCGCGTACACGTCCGTCTACGGAAATACGAAAAGGGCGGTCGGGCTGTTCGCCGACAAGCTCAAGTCTCGCGGCTGTCCGAAGGTCATCGTACACGACCTTGCACGCTGCGACATGGCTGAGGCGGTCGCGGATGCGTTCCGTTACAGCAAGCTCGTCTTGGCAACAACGACCTATAACGCCGAGATATTTCCTCAGATGTACGATTTTATCCATCATTTAGTCGAACGTAACTTTGGAAACCGCACGGTCGCGCTCATCGAGAACGGCTCATGGGCACCGGTCGCGGCGAAGGTCATGCGAAAGCTCCTCGACAGCTCGAAGAAGCTGACGTTTGCCGACACGGTCGTTACGATAAAGTCCGCGCTGAACGACAAGAGCAGTGCCGAGCTTGACGCGCTTGCGGACGAGCTGTGCCGCGATTATCTCGCGCAGGACAGCGAAACGGCTGACAAGAACGACCTGTCCGCGCTGTTCAACCTCGGCTACGGGCTGTACGTCGTCACATCGAACGACGGCAAGAAGGACAACGGTCTCATCGTGAACACCGTTTCACAGGTGACGAACACGCCGAACCGCATCGCGGTGACGATAAACAAGGAGAACTATTCGTACCACGTCATTCGTCAAAGTGGGAAGATGAACGTGAACTGTCTCTCGACAGACGCGCCGTTCTCGGTATTTGAGACGTTCGGCTTCCGCAGTGGCAGAAACACGGACAAATTCGCGGACTGCGAGACCCTGCGTTCCGACAACGGATTAGTATTCCTGCCCAGATATATCAATTCGTTCCTTTCGCTCAAGGTAGAGCAATATATCGACCTTGACACGCACGGGATGTTCATCTGCACGATAACGGAGGCGCGAGTTATTTCAAATGTAGAGACAATGACCTACACGTACTATCAAGAGAACGTGAAGCCGAAGCCGGAGACAGAGGGCAAGCGCGGGTACGTGTGCAAGGTCTGCGGCTGGATATACGAGGGTGACGAGCTGCCGGAGGACATAGTCTGCCCCCTCTGCAAGCACGGAGCTGCCGATTTTGAGCCTCTCGCCTGACCCGGCGGTCGGCTGAGCCGACAAGCGGTCATCGGTGTTATTTCAGTTGAGAGCGTAAGATGACCCACGACAATGACATTTGTGCAAGATCGTCTGCTGACGAGACGACTTAGCTGAACGTTAAAAAGGCTCCCTCCGGGAGGGAGCTGGCAGCTTGTCTGCCTGAAGGAGAGCGCGGCGGTCTGAGACCGCAGACGGTCATCGGCGTTATTTCAGTTGAGAGCGTAAGATGACCCACGACAATGACATTTGTGCAGGTCTGTCTGCTGACGTAACGACTTAGCTGAACGTGGAATTCAAGCAAAAATTTAGTAAACTTCACTCTTAACTCTCCACCCTCGTGGGACTTCTCCCCTACTTGCCTTCACGAATGCCGATTCATGCCTGTCGCCTCAGCAGACCCGAATCTGTACAAATGTCATTGTCGTGGTATCTCTTTCAACCTAAACCGAAAGTGCGCCGATTCATGCCTGCGGCGTCACGCCGCCGATCCATGCGCGCAGCCTCAGGCTGCCGGTCTGCAAAAGACAAACATATTTTTTACAAGGATGTTTTATGAAAAAATACGATATCGCGGCTTATGTTTGGCCGTCATACACCGGAAAAGAACCGCGCTCACTTCCCTTCTGGGAACGCGGTATGGGCGAGTGGCAGACCGTCCTCTCCGCAGAGGCGCGGGTCGAGGGTCAGCTCCTGCCGCGCAAGCCCCTTTGGGGAACGGTCGATGAGGCTGACCCAAACGTTATGGAATTCCAAATTAAGGAAGCTCTGCGTCACGGCGTGAACGTCTTCATCTACGACTGGTACTGGTACGACCGCCGTCCGTTCCTCGAACAGTGCCTCGACGACGGCTTCCTCGGCGCACCAAACAACACCGACATGAGCTTCTACCTGATGTGGGCGAATCACGATGCAACGTTCCTTTGGGACAAGCGTATTTCCGACAAAAACGGAGTGATATGGCAAGGCTCACAGCCGCTTGACGAATTCAAGGTCATCTGCCGCCGCGTGATCGAGCGGTATTTCACCCGACCGAACTACTACAAGATAGACGGTCGTCCAGTCTTCATGATCTACGACGTCATGAACCTCATGCGCGGTCTCGGTGGTATCGAGCAGACACGCTCCGCGCTCGAGCTTTTCCGTGAAATGACACGAGAGGCAGGCTTTCCAGACCTGCACCTACAGCTCACGATCTGGAGCGAACACGCCGTTGACGTATCGGGGGTCGATTCGGGGCGCACCGGCTCTACACGTGACGTTATCCCTGCGCTCGGCTTCGATTCGGTGACGCACTATCAGTTCGTTCATTTTGTGAACTGCGACCGTCCGTACACGGAGGTGCTTACCGATGTTGCCACAGAATGGGAGCGAGTGCGTTGTGACTACGATGTACCGTACTATCCGAACGTGAGCATCGGCTGGGACAACAATCCGCGCTACAATCGTCTGACACGTCCGATACTGACGGAGAACACGCCGGAGAACTTCAAGAAAGGTCTTGAAATGGCAAAGGAATACAGTGACCGATACAATGAAGTACCGCTGATAACGATCAACAGCTGGAACGAGTGGACGGAGATGAGCTATCTTGAGCCTGACGACGTCAACGGCTACGGCTATCTCACCGCCATCCGCGATACGTTCATGGTCGGCTGAGGTCGGCTGAGCCGACAGGCGGTCATCGGTGTTCGTGAAGCTGAGTAGGAGAGATATCACACGACAATGACATTTGTGCGGATCTGGTCTGCTGACGTAACGACTTAGCTACACGCAAATAAGGCTCCCTCCGGGAGGGAGCCTTATTTAACGTTCAGCCGGTACGAAAGAATACGACAAAATATTACGTCGGCAGACAAGTCTGCACCAATGTCATTGTCGTGGGATGTCTTGCAATTTCAACTTCAAGTGCGCCGATTCATGCCTGTCGGCTCAGCCGACCCGATCCATGCGCGCAGCCTCAGGCTGCCAGAGGGTGTAGTGGAGAGAGGTGAAGGGGTCGCCGTCGGACATCTGATAGTAGACCGTCAGTATCTCGCCCGAAGGAAGCTCTACGGATGCAGGATAACCCAGGTCACCGGGTCTCACCTCGCAAAGCACGTACTCCTCACCCCAAGTCTCGCCGTCGTCGCGGCTCACGAGCGCACGTTCGCCATACGGCTCTTCGCGCCGCCCGAACGAGCAGACGATCGCGCCGCTCGAATGCCGCATGAGGTGCGGAGGCGAACCGGCAACGTTCATCGGCGTCGGTACAGTCCAGCTCCTGCCGCCGTCCTCCGAGATCGTCCGATACATCGTGAAGCCGTGATAGACCCCGTTCCCCTGTGCGCGAATGACACCCAGCAGACTTCCGTCAAGTCGCTCTATCATATGGGGTTCATGGAAATTATCAACATTTAAGCCATCGGGTATCGGCACTCCGCCAAGGCGCGACCAGCTCCTGCCGCCGTCCGTGCTTTCGTATGCCGCTATCGCGCCGCGCTCCTCGCGGTCGGTGTACATCGCCTTGCCGAGGTAGACGAGCGTTCCGTTTTTCAGCAGGGTCGGACCGTGCGGGGACGAAACGGGAATGCGGATGGTCTCGCCCCACGTGTAGCCGCCGTCCTCGCTGATGCGAATGAACGAGCCGCCCTCGGCGAACTCCTCCGGTATGCTCGGGTACGCTTCTAGAACGCCTGCCGCACCGCTCCAAACACTGCGTATCCCCTGTGCATATTCGGTCAAATATGCCTTTGCAGGATGAGAGAACCAGGTCACGAGGAGCTTTTTGCCCCCCAGATACACGATACCGGCGTCACGGTCGTCAAGGTAGGTGTCGTTTATGACCATCGGGATGCTCCAGGTCTTCCCCCCGTCAAAGCTCTTGTACATGACGGTCTTTCCGAACGGACAGACGTGGGAGACGCGGAAGCCGGAATCAACGGCGTACAGCACGCCCTCGTCATCGATGGCGACACTCGGCCAGCCGTGGTAGCGGAAGAACGAATTCGGTGAGCGGTTCACGAAGCCATGCTCTGTGTTGGGTCTTATCTCCATATAAACCTCCTACTATGTTTTATGCAAACTGCATATGTTGTCGATATTCCGTATTACGTGAAATGCACGTTTCGGTAAATAGACGAAGATGATACCGAGGGTGAAGGATACCACACCCTCGTGGTATCTCTTTCAACCTAAACTGAAAGTGCGCCGATGACCGCCTGTCGGCTCAGCCGCCTCGATGACTGTCCGCGGTCTCAGACCGCCGCTCTCTCCTTCAGTCGCGTCGTCGCCGCAAGCGGCGACCGCGACAGCTCCCTCCCGGAGGGAGCCTTTTTAACGTTCAGCTAAGTCGTTACGTCAGCAGACCAGATCTGCACATATGATATTGTCGTGGGATGTCTCCCCTACTCAGCTTCACAAACGCCGCTCCATGCCTGCGGCGTCACGCCGCCCGATTCCTGCTCGGCGGCTCAGCCGCCTCGTGGTATCTCTCTCAACCTAAACTGAAAGTGCGCCGAAGTCCGCCTGTCGGCTCAGCCGACCCGATGACTGTCCGTCGGCTCAGACCGCCGCTCTCTCCTTCAGTCGCGTCGTCGCCGCAAGCGGCGACCGCGACAGCTCCCTCCCGGAGGGAGCCTTTTTAACGTTCAGCTAAGTCGTTACGTCAGCAGACCAGATCTGCACAAACTCCACCCTCGTGGGATGTCTCCCAACTTAAACTAAAAGTACGCCGATTCATGCGCGCAGCCTCAGGCTGCTGCCGTTGTGGGTGGTGCAGAGGTGGATGGAGAAGCTGCCGGATAGCTGCGGAAATTCTGACAGATACTCACTTGTCACCTGTCGTATTATGTCCTCCTCGAAGGACGGGTCGATGAGTGCCACACAGCACCCCTTAAAGCCCGCGCCCGAAAAACGTCCGCCGTAGATGCCGTCCACACGGGTCATTATCTCGTATAGCTTCACAAGCTCCTGCGAACCCGTCTCCCACAGCTCGATCGACGAACGTCCGCTCTCGAACGATATCCGCCCGAACTCCTCTATGTCGCCGCGCCGCCACGCCTCCGCGCCACGCTCGACTCGCGCCATCTCGCCGTACCAATGCTCCGCTCGCCGCGCCCATGTCTCCGGCAAACGACTTTTGTAGCTTTGATACACCTCATACGGCACGTCTCGCAGGTTCGTCTCCGCGAACTTCCCGTACTCCGTACCGGCATACGCCTTCAACGCATATGCCGCACTGCGACATTCGTCAACTCGCGTGTTGTAGCCGCTCCCGACAAGAGTCCGCTCGATGCCGGAGAAAAAAACGGCGATCTTGTACGGCTTCATCGTCGGCGGCGCGGGAATATTCTCGAAACTATCGTCGCGCATATCCATGTAGAGCAGATGGTCGGCTACGCAATAGACCTCGCAGGACTGGTCGAGCTTTCCGCACGACACACCAACGTAGTTATTTTCGGCAGCCCGTGCTGTTTTTACCATCTCATCAGCCGAAAGAGCCACCTCATTGAGGCGGCAAAGAGCGTCCAGGTAGGATATGGTAACGGCAGCGGAGGAGGAGAGACCGCCGATAGGCAGCTCACCCTCGATCACACCGCGCATACCGACACGTAGCGAATGACGTGCGGCAAGCGCGAGCGTCGCGCCGCGCAGGTAGTCCGCCCAGTCACCGACAGGTGTCGGAGGGACATTGTCGAGCGTGAATCGCGCCGTGCTTGGGAATTGCAGGGATGACAGCTCGATACTGCCATCCTCGGTAGGTACGCAAACGAGGCGCACGCCGCGGTCGATAGCGAAGCCGGTGACCTTACCGAGCTGGTGGTCGGTGTGTGCGCCGACGGGGCAGACGCGGTACGGCGTGAATGCAGTGACGTGCGGCGCGTCCTCTATGGAGCAACGCTTGCGCGTTACATCTGTGGTGTTGATCATATACATACAGCTCCTTTGCGGGAGATCGTGAGTATATTATACCACACGGAGAGGAAAACGGCAAGGAGGAAAGGTCAGGCTCTGCCCAAAAAACGCTTTAAGTCGTTATATTTTTCCTGACCGAGGAGATGTATGAGTACACGATTGGGGGCATGGCGCAGCTGATCTATACGTTCCTTTTTGCGCCAGCGTGCCGCTTCTCGCCGCTGTGATGCATCGATCCAGGAGCCTGCGAAATGATGTATCGTATGTGTCCGCTCGGTCAACACTATGCGGTCGGTCTTCAGATCCTTCGGGCAGAAATAATCATTCGGATAAAATGCACAACCGGCTACGACCTGCATCGTATTGTCGAGCTGTATGCCGTGCTGCTTCATACTGTTCGTTATGGTGATAACGTTTGTCTGCGTATTATACGAACCGTCCTCGCGAACGAAGGTCATGTCATTGTATTCATCGAGCCATGACTTAAACAATGCATTATCTTTTTCGCAAGCCATGATACCGGTCGGGATATGTATCCGGTCTTCAAAGCCCGAAAAAGCCTGATGCTTTAGAAATACGTCCAACGGCTTTATTACCTCCACATCGGTATCCATGTATATTCCACCATATTCTGTCAGTACAAAAAGCCGCACGTAATCAGTCACGAAAGCCCATTTTTTTGCTTCATACGCCTGACGTACATACAGTGGTGCAGCTGCGATATCGAAATTATCTTCATTCCATTCGATGATCTCGTAATCCGGGCAATATTTTCTCCAGCTCTTTATGCACTTTTCTGCAAGCTTCGGCTTGGGATTTCGCCCGAACCAACAATAATGTATAGTTTTTGGAATCATATTTCCTCCAACACCGACAAAGTCGGGAATTCGATCCTTCCCCACATATTGTAATTCCAGCTTATATTAAGCTTGTTCTCGTTATCTTGGATCTCAAAAACAAATGTAGGCCATATAGCATCAAGGTCGTCATACGTTCCCATTTCATTAACCTGGTACAAGACCAGTAATGCGAGATATCTTCCGGGAACAAGTCCATACGGCTCTAAATTCAACCTTAATATGTTTTCACCGACACTTAAAGACGAAAAATTTTGAAGTATACTTGCCCCAACAGATGATTCGTCCATTCCTCGAACCTCCAAACGGACAGATACATTATCGATTTTTTCGCGTGAGCTTACCGTCATCTCAAAAGGTATCTTTTCATACATCTCATATATCGGATACTGCTTGTTGAGCAATTTCAAATACGTGATCTTTGCTCTGACTATCGGCGACAGATGCTTCATACGCTTTTTTTCAAGATCGAGTTCGACCCTCATATCAGTTACAGAAGATTCCAAATACACCCCGATCCCCTCCTCCACGTCTCCGTCGAATGTTACTCGTCCCTTGTCGAGGACGATACAGCGGTCGCACAGCTGTCGGATCGTGTTCATATTATGGCTGACGTACAATACCGTTCGTCCGTCGTGCTTCGATACGTCGTCCATCTTACCGAGGCATTTCTGCTGAAATTTCATGTCCCCTACCGCAAGCACCTCGTCCATGATCATTATCTCCGAATCAAGGTGCGCCGCAACGGCGAACGCAAGCTTTACGTACATTCCGCTCGAATATCGCTTGACCGGCGTATCGATGAATCGCTCCATCTCCGCAAAGCTGACTATATCATCGAATTTTTTCGTTATCTCCGCTTTCGTCATGCCGAGTATCGCGCCGTTCAGGTATATATTCTCACGCCCCGTGAGTTCGGGGTGAAAGCCCGTCCCGACCTCGAGCATCGAAGCGATACGTCCGTTATACGCTATCGTCCCTTCGGTCGGTGCGGTGACACGCGAAAGGAGCTTCAAAAGGGTGCTTTTTCCGGCTCCGTTATGCCCGATGATACCGACACGCTCCCCTTTTTTTACCGAAAAGCTGACGTCCTCGAGGGCGCGAAAGCGTTGCCCTCTCGTATAGACGTCCTGCCCGATACGCAGGTTCGGGTCTTCCCTTTTACGTATCCTTGCCATAAGACTTTGCAGATCTCCCTTTAAGGTCCCGCCGCCGATCGCGCCGAGGCGGTATTCCTTTGAGACATGGTCGATCTGAATGATCGTTTCGTTCATATATGTGTATCCCTCCGATCAAACGGTATCCATGAAGGTCTTTTCCACGCGGTTGAACAGTATTACGCCCAAAAACAGCACCACGCAGGTCACAGCCCAGCTTATCAGGTAATATTTAAGCTGAAAGTCTCCGATACCGAGAAAGGCGTACCGCATCGTTGAAATGATGGGTGTCATGGGATTTAGCATATAAAGTCCCATATATTTCTCGGGGATGATCGAGATATCGTAGGCGACGGGGGTCAGGTACATCCAGATCTGTACGCCGAAGCCGACGAGCATGGCGAGGTCGCGGTATTTTGTCGTCAACGCGGAGACGATCACGCCGAAGCCGAGACCGAGACACGCCATCTGTAAGACCAGTAAGGGAGTGAGGAGAATGCAGAGACTTGGGTGGACGTTCGCGCCGGAGACCATATCCGTTATCCAAAAGATGAGGAAGAAAGCGAACTGGATCCCAAAGGAAATGAGGTTTGACAGCACGGTCGAGACGGGCATAACGAGGCGTGGAAAGTAGACCTTGCCCATCACGCCGGCATTTGCGGTGAAGGTGGAGGCGGTCGCGGTCAGGCAGCCGGAGAAATAGTTCCACGCGATCGAGCCGCATAGGTAGAAGGTGAACATCGGCACGCCGCTTGGCGCAAGACCGGCGACGTTGCCGAATATCACGGTGAAAATTACAGTTGTAAAAAGCGGTTGGATGACAGCCCAAGCAGGGCCGAGGATAGTCTGCTTATACTGTGAGACGAAGGTACGGCGCACGAACAGCAGGACGAGATCTCGGTAGTGCCAGAGCTCGCGAAGGTTCAGGCTGAGCAGCCTTTGTTTGGGGCGTATTACGGTGGTGAATGTGGGCATGGCTACCTCAATTATGGTTTATTTTATATGACGATTGACAAGCATTTATCTCATAAAATCATACAAACATTCCGGAAAATATTTTTTGACGATTTTTAATGCAGATCTCGGACTTATTACAAGTAATATTGCAAGGACTTTTTTCATCCTACATATTTTTGTGTCTTTTATGATCGAAAAAAGCTCACGTTCGAAGCCCTTCTCTAATGTGCGGAATTCATGCTTATATTCCGGATGTAAAAAATATACAGCAAGCTTATCTTTACAAAATCGATTCAAGAGATCTTCAAGTGCATATTCGACCTGCTCCGGAAGCTTTTTATTGCGGAAAAACGCTATATTATTGTTATTTATATATGTCCCCTGAAACCATTTCGGGGTGTATTCTGAGTGCATTATACTGCCCTCACGTTGCAAATAATAATACAGAGGCTCTGACAGTGTAACAACACGCTCACATACATCGAGCGTATTCAAAAAAATATATGAATCTTCATAATACGAGCCGACCGGAAAACGTATGCTTTCGAACACAGTACTTTTGTAGAGTTTATTGCATACGGTAGAGCTTATACGGTAAACGTTTTCCGGATAGAATGAGGCTAACAACGGCAATTTATCAATACACGCAAAGTCGATATCATCCACCGATATTTCTTGAAAGTTGGTCTTCTCGCCCTCAAAAAAGCGGCAAAATTCACATCCCACCATATCAGCCGATAAGCTCTCAACGAAACGGAGCATGACCTCATACATTCGCGGATGTATAAAGTCATCGCTATCGACAAAACCTATATATTCACCTCGTGCGATATCCAATCCGGCATTGCGCGCATCCGAAAGACCGCCGTTTTTCTTATGTATGACCTTAACTCTCGAATCATTCCTTGCATATTCGTCACATATTGACGGACAGTTGTCGGGCGAACCATCGTCAACAAGGATGAGTTCAAGATCGGTAAAAGTCTGGGAAAGAATGCTATCGACACAACGATGCAGATAAGGCTCGACGTTGTATATTGGCACTATTATACTGAGCTTCATATGCCACTCCTATATGACCTCAATGTTTGCTTAATAATCTAATTATTTTAATCGGTATATGCCGATAAAGCCAATATGTTCGTCTTTGGATGTAACCGTATGAAGGCTTAAATTTATTGTAAGGAACATTTCTCCACGGAGATCTCTTCCAGTACTTTTTGTAGATACCGGATTTCGGATGTGCATTATTTTCCCATGGACGACCTATATTCGAACTGGTAAAGTGGATGATAGCAGGTTTTTTTACAGCTTCGTCCACTTCGCTTTTTGAATAAAAATCATTACCGCATTTAAAGTACGCTTTCATATTGTCATAAGACATTATAAACATAGGGGTCAGCACATCGTATTTTGGGTGTAATACAAAGTAATCAGTTCCAAAAACCCCATTCAAGATCGTCTGATCGTGATGGCGTACTACACCATTTCTGAAGTCGATATATGATATTATCTTCTTATTACAATTTGCTGCGCGCCATAAATTAAGATCTATTAATATTACCCCAGAACAAAAGTATCTATAATCTTCTTTTATCCCTGTTTCATCTTTAAATACATTATAGCAAATATCTTGTACAGCTCCAATTGTTTTACCGCACAGATCAGTATTCCAAAGCGTCTCAATTGAATCATTAACTATAATATCGCAATCAAGATAGATCACTTTGTTCACCGTTTGCGGAAGCATCTCATCAAAAAATAATCTTGCGTATGCACTTATCGGTAGCTCCCAACCATAATTATTAAGAACAAGCTTCGACTTATATTTTTCAAAATTAATATATTCTATCTTTCTGTGATATGACGAAACAATTTTATCGATATTTTTTCTATTTTCTTCTGATATTCCGTTATCTATGATATATATATTTATAATATCGCTACTTTTGTTATTGTCCAAAAGTGACATTATCGATATTCCGGCATGTCGTGCATAATTGTCATCAGCAGAATAAACAATATTCATTCAAATTATTTCCTTAATAAATTTCAAATATTTTCTATTGTCATCAATAATATTTAACGGTACATCTGCACTGCGAAGGTGTCTATATAACACGGAGTCATCCATTAAACGTTTCACCCCCTCATATATTCCCTCCTCGCTGTTCTCACATATCCATCCGGTCTCACCATGCACGAGCTGCTCTCGTATGCCGGAAACGTCCGTCGCAAGAACAGCACAGCCGAGCACCTTTGCCTCTACAGTTACAGTAGGAAAGCCTTCCCAGCCGGACGGAAGCACGAACAGATCGCAGTTTTTCATGTACTTATATGGGTTCTCCGTCACACCATCAAGCGAAACGCAGTCCTCAAGACCGAGAGCATGAATTTTTTTGACGATATCCTCGTACTCGTAGCCCGTGCCGAGAACGTGCCATACAAAGGAATGACCGTCACGTTTGAGCCGTGCGAGAACATCGAGAAAACGAAGGTATTTTTTTTGGGGGGTCATTCTACCAACGGAGAGCATAACAAAGCGGTCGTCATTATATGAAAACAGCTCGTCCCCCATGCGCCGGATCGCATCCGTATCGAAGAAATTGTAGATCACATGGGTCTTATGTTCAAGCTGTGGATACCGTGACACGAAGCTCCTCCTTGCAGACTCGGCAACGCATATTATCGCGTCCGTTTTCTCAAAAGCGGGTATCATTTTGTCGGTATCCTCGGGATGCTCGAGATTGCCGACATCCGTATGATACCATTGGATATATTTATCGGCTTTTATATGCTTTTTCAAAAACATCGGCGTTTCGGTCTCAAGGTAATTGATCGCGCAGTCGAAGCTCATGTTTTTGTAATGCTTTACGGCGAGAGTCTCCGCGAAGCGTCTGTATCCGACGAGCTTGCTGAACACGAGCTTACATAGCTTCGGCAATTTTGAGAGTCCCTTTGCCTTTCCGATATCCGAAAGTGAGGCATAATATTTTCGCGTATACTCATTGGAGCATATCGCATTAAAGGTCACGCGACTGTCGAACTGCGGTCTTAGGAGTCCTTTTTCATATATTTCGAGTATCTCGACCTCATGTCCGCGACTGACGAGAGCGTTCGCGAAAGAGACGAGGACTTTTTCGGCTCCACCGAAGATGAGCTGTGGTATTTGGATAAGAAATCTCATGTGTTCAGTCTCTCCATGACCCACGGCTCGACCGTGTAGCTTTTTACATCATGCTTTGTGATGCGCTTTTCTTCGGGGTAGGGCTTATGCCAATCGGGACCGTATCTGTGTACGAGGTCAAGTTCAGGGTCTGAGATCGACATAAAAACAGCATCTTCAAACATGATATCGACCGGTTTCTCATGCCACTTTCTTTTAGTATGATCGTTGTCATAGCCGGATACGCCGGTATATGGGTTTCGAGTCAATGTATTACACATGATACCGACCCATTCGGTATTCTTCTTGTCGTATCGTGTCAGCACACGTTCCAGTTTATCCCCCAGCTTTTGCTTTCCCAGTTTAGCATACATAGCGATCGTACATTTTGTTTTCCACGAAGAAGGAACTACCGCACCGGAAAGCACTCCCAATGAAAGGTTCAACCATTCGATCTGTTTTCTTTGTACAGTACGGAGAAATCTACTATCCGGTACAGAATATAATATACTGATATCAACAAAGATAGGTGTCTTCTCTCCGGAATTATCGATAAAATACGCTCCGAGTATCTGAAGCTTTGTCATTTTGCTGTACCAATCCGGTGTATTATCAAATGTCACGACTTTATAGCGATCCGAATGATCATGCTCTATGATGTCGTACAGCTTTTTCAGATCATCCTCAAACATAACGATATCGGCATCATCGTCCCATGGGATAAAGCCCTTGTAGTTTATAGCACCGAGCAATGTTCCTGCATACAGATAATACCGCAAGCCGTTTTCGCGACATATCTTATCGATATCCTTCATGGCAGACAGCAGGACCTTATGCAGCAGCTCGTTTCCGTATTCGTTCGTCATATGAGACCTCAATAATCTGTATCGATCCGAGTCAATGTGATGTTCTCCATCATGCCTCTGACCGACATTGCTTTTAACATAAACCTTGTTCCGGAACTCTTTCTTTTGAATCCGCACTGTTCAAGAAGCCGTCGATCACCCACATCATACCTTCCCCATATGCTCGTGAAGTGACCTTTTTTTCCTATAGCTCCGAGTGCCGTATTCAACGCATCACTGTTATTCAGAGGATACTCCCAGTCATACACGTTGACAGCCGTTCTGAATCTCCCGTGTGTCAAGGTATAGACAACATATCCGATATATCTTCCGTCCGACTTAAACCCGATCCATTTATGCTCTGTATTCGGAGCTTGATCGTATTTCCAACGAAGAAACGCAGGTGTTCTCACGATCCTGTCTTTTCGATAAAAGTTTTCCGAATCTATCGGACATACCTCTGAAAAAACGATCTCAATACCGTTGACCGTAATATCATGCAAGCTGTGTTCACGCGGGAACAGATTACTTGAGCTTCGCCAACAGTCGATATGAGCCTCCTCCGAAAAACCGTATTTTTGAAATATTGGGTACGAATTATCATTCGGAAATTCCATTATGAAATCATAGCCTTTATTCAAATAATAGCTATACGTATGATCATAGATCATTCTTATTATGCCTTTGCCGCGATGCTTCGGATGTACGACCCAGTCACAGAACTGCACACATTTTCGTTTTTCTGTGCCTATGCCGTACTCTACCGGCAATATGCTTGACATACCGCACATTTTTCCGTTCTCATCGTCTACAACAACGGCGATAGGTGGATCGGGTTGACCGTTTTCGGTAAACAATCTCCATCTCCAGTAGCTCTCTGTCGTTTTTCCCAAGCCGGTAGCAAACAGCTCTATCAATTCACTGATACGATCGTCATTTTCGAGAACGGAGAGGATGTATTCCATAATTGCTCCTATTTTTTCAAAAGCTTCAATACATGCCGCCGTATATACCATATCGGACGCATGACATAGAACCACAGATCTGTCTCGTAGCCCTTTAGATCGATAACTTCATATGCTCCACTGACGTTATACGTATGAACTCCGTAGGCAGTACGTCCAAGGTCGGTGTTGAGCATAGACGGCGTTATCTTTACCACCGCCCTCTCTATGTACGGAGATATCGATATTATCCGATATAGATCGATCGCACTGCCATAGCTCTCCGAGCAATCCTGTGCCGGACGATAGGCGATATCGTTCACACGCAAGATACATCCTGCCGGACGCATCTGCCGATCTCCGTCCGAGAGACAGACAGCGTTTTTGACAAGTCCGTCATCATCGACAGAATAAAGCATCAGCTGTCCGGTATTGTTTACGAGCTTAAAGGTAAACAGGTACTTATCGTCACCGCTTGCAAACAAAGTTGTATCGACAGCACAGATATCCGACATCAGTACCCGTACTTTTTCCCATCGATCCGGAAATGACACTGCACGGTAAACAGCAATTTCGTTTGCGACATACGATTCCGGTATCATATAGAAATTGCCGTCCTTCTTAAAAATATGCGGATACGAGAGATGAATCGGCATTTTCAATGCGACCTTCCATGCAGTAGCTCCGTCATCGGTCAACATACAATATCCAATAACTCCGCGTCTTAACACTCTATCGTACATCTCCGCAAAAACGTACGTATTTCCGTCTTGCTCTACGATATGCGGATCGGCACACCAATAACGCCAAGTATTCGGGATGCATACAAACGTACTTGACGTATCATCAATAATAGTTGCTCTACCGTCACGTTTACGATACGCAACCGTCCAACATTCAGATCTTCTCATAAATTTTCCTCATCACATACACGAGGATACGGTATACTTGAAACGGCAGAAAGCTGAGCATTATAAATAAAAGCTTCTCTTTTAATGTATAAAACGGAGCATTATACAATACCTTTCTTTCTTTATGTAGCTCGTATAGCAGCTCCTCCACTTCCTCCTCGTACTCCCCATCCGACAATGCGATCTCCGTGAGTGACCACGTGATACTGCTTCTGTATCTTGCGGCGGCGTAGGACGTTAGCTCGGGGTGGTGGGTGCGTATCCATTCGAGGTTAGCCTTACAATGACGATACCACGCCAGCTTTTGGATCGAGAAAGCGGAGGTGGTGATGCTGGAACGGCGTCTGACATAATGATAACATACTGTATCTGTATAGCACACTTTCCTACATCTTTCGAGCAGCTGCAAAACTATCGCCTCATCCTCGTTTATCTCCCCAACAGGATAACGTATACCATCAAACAACGCCAACTTATATAATTTATCCCATGCAGCCCATGAACCACAAAAATAACGTTTCATAGCCTCTGTGTTATCTTCGGCGAATGAACTGCCACCGTAATCAGATACCTTCACACTGCGATATCCCTGTTCCTCCTCAATATCGTCGGAAACGCCTCCAACTGACATATCTGCGTTGAAATGTATCAAATTGTCTAAAAGTTTTTCATACATATATGGTTCTATCCAGTCATCGCTGTCAACAAAAGCAACATATTCGCCGGTGACGATATCAAGTCCTGCATTTCGAGCATCTGACAACCCTCCGTTTACTTTATGTATCACTCTGACTCTTGCATCATGTTTTGCGTATTCATCACAGATAGCACCGCAATTATCGGGTGAACCATCGTCAACGAGTATGACTTCAAGATCCTTATATGTTTGTGCGAGAATCGAATCAACACATTTGCGTAGATATGCCTCCACATTATATATCGGAACTATAACAGAGATCTTTTTATTCATGATCACATAACTACACTTTCAAATTCAGCAATTGCATTTTCGAAAGAGAGCTTTTCGCGCACCTCTGGAATAATGTTACGATAATCTTCAAGTATTTCGGGAGAGCGCAAAATTTTTATCAGCCCATCTACAATACCATCTATTGAATTTTCCACAAGCATACCGTATTTTCCGTTTTCAAGCCATTCGTTCACACCACTGCAATCAGTTGCAATAACAGGTGTACCTACGATCAGGCTTTCTCCTACCACTAAAGAGAATGACTCGTCTCTTGAGCATAATAAAAATATATCAGCCTGCTTCAAAAACGGGTACGGATTTTCCCGAAAACTCAAAAATTCTATATGATCACCGAGACGGTTCTTTACGACAAGATCCTCCAAATGGTCTCGTTGTACACCGTCTCCGATTATGAAAAATTTATACTGTTCATATCCTGCATCTCTCAACCTATCACAGACCGTCAATAAACGATCAAAGCCTTTTTGTTCGACCACTCTACCAATACACACAATATTCGATCCATCTATTCTTGAAAGATACAATGGTTCGAGCGATCTTTTGCAAATTTCTGTCACAGACATAGGATTTCTCACTACCTTATAGGTACGATATTCACCAAACTTCTGCTTGAATTTTTGCATACAACCATTTGACACAGGAGCGATCACATCAAACTTCTCGTATATTCTTCTTGCCGTCTCGGCATTTTGGAATTCCTTTAATTTTGAACCTCTTGCGACCACATCCATGTGTACCCAACAGACCTTTTTGGCTTTTTTATTCGTGCTGCCGGATATCACCTTTGCAGCACCTCCGTCGGAAGCAGCTATCTCAACATCATATCTTCCGTGAACGAACAAAACATACAAAAGCTTCGGCGGAAGATACTGTATCAAACGAATCACACCGCGCACATATCGTTTGAAGAAAAACGGGATCACACGAATGTTATCATGAACTAAGGATTGACAATGCCCTCCGTACCAAAATGTTTGAACAGTTATATCATACTTTTCCGGATCAAGATGATTCACGATATCAAGCGTGACCTTTTCGATCCCGCCTTTATCAAAGCCTTCCAAAAGGAAAAGTACCTTTTTCTTCACAGCCACTCTATCAGCTTTTCCCATGTCTCCACTATCCTTTCTCCGTCAAATCTTTCCGTATCAAGTACGGCGTTATCCGAAAAGCCTTTGCGAAGCTCGTCATTTTCTATCAGTCTACATAGGCTCTCCGCCATCTCGTCCGTATCGTACGGTGCTACAAGGAAGCCGTTCACTCCGTTTCTGACTATATCTGACGGACCGGTATCGATATCAAAGCTGACTATCGGTAAACGGTGTGCTTTCGCCTCAAGAAGCACCATCGGAAGTCCCTCCATATCGGAGGTCAGAACGAACACGGCGGCTTTTTTATAATATTCCTCCATGCTCCGCACGACTCCGACAAAATGGATATTCGAGCAAAGTCCGGCTTCCCTTACGGCGTTTTCGAGAGACTCGCGCTCCTCACCGTCTCCGCAGATGCACCAGCTCCAATCCGGATGCAGCTCAAAGACCTTCTTTCCGATCTCGGGGATACGGTCGAACCGCTTTATCCTACCGAGCATTCCTG
Source organism: uncultured Ruminococcus sp. (assembly GCA_964431775.1). Lineage (GTDB taxonomy): Bacteria > Bacillota > Clostridia > Oscillospirales > CAG-272 > UMGS1696. The sequence continues at coordinate 18,383 of CAYSKU010000004.1, forward strand.
CCGAAAGTATTGTCTTTGAGGTGATATCATAGGGACTGTCGTTCGAAATACGTGCGGATGGATTCGGTATCACGTAGGTGGGGACACATTTTTTGATGCCCGACCTATAGTTTTGTTTGTCGCGCTCCGTCAACACGACCAACGCAGTACTGTGCTTCGCGGCAAAGCGTCGCAGATACGGAAAGACACGTGACTCCCAGTTATTATGAAAGTTGGAGTGTTCCCATGTAATAACTGCGACTCCTGTCGCGATCGCCGCAAGGATACCGAAATACCCCATACCGGTATCCACGTTGATGACGATATCGATGTTATTTTGACGAATATATCTGTGTATCTCGCGGATATTGCCAAACGTAGAGTTTTGCTCGAGCGTCCGATCTGTGACCGATGCGGCAAGCGGATAGAGGACTGTCTCGTTACAACGATGCAGGCTCAGGATATGTACGGTATGATGTAGCGACAGAGCGGACGAGAGCCACGCGGTCATACGTTCCGTGCCGCCTCTGCGTGACATATCGCCCTCAAGAAAAAGGAGGTTCATGATCTCTCCAGCAGCTCCTCCACTGCGCGAACTGTTCTCTCTCGGCTGAAGAAACGCCCTCTCTGCTCTGCCATTTTTTTGTAATGCGACAGTGCTTCGGGTTCTGACAGCAGCCGCTTCATTCCCTGATATATACCTTCCTCGCTGTTCTCAACGACAAGACCGTATTCGTCATGCTCACCAAGCAGCTCCCTTGCACCGGAGCAATCCGTACTGACCACCGGTGTACCAACGATCAGTGCTTCCGTCACGGCGGTCGAGAAGCCTTCACGTCTTGAAGAGCAGACGTAAAGGTCACAGCGCGCAACGTATCGGTACGGATCCTCCTGAAAGCCGAGCAGGATAAAGGAGGCCTCCACTCCGTACTCACGTATCCTCCGGCGAAGCTCCTGCTCCTCCTTACCGACACCGAGAATGTAGACCGTATGTCGAAGTCCCTCCTCGAGCAGACGTTTATGGACGTTCAGCAAACGGTCGAAGCCCTTAGTCGGAACGAGCTTTGCAACCGAGCAGATGCGGATACCGTCCATTGTAAAACGAGCGTCCGTTGGCGGCAGCTTGGCTCTTTCGATTATCCTCTCGGTCTCGTTCGTATTATACAGCACCTCGATCGGCACCTTTACGGGAAGTGAGGCGCGGAATACATCTCTGACGGAGCTTGCCACTGCAACGAGCCTGTCGTAGGTATCGTACAGTCTCACGGCTTCCTTCGGTGAGCGGAAGCCTATCGCCGCCTGCTTCGGTGTATTCAGCTCGATATGCAGCCACGCAAGCTTTTTCTTGCTTTTATCGGGACAGCCTGCGATGATACGTGAGGTCGGTCCTTCAAGATAGGATATCAGGATATCATAGTCACCGTGTATCCAGAAGCGATATAACGCTCTCGGCGAAAACAGCTTCATGAACGTTGTCGTTCCGCGAATATGCTTTTTATAGCCGCCGATATAGTGGATATGCGGTGCGAGATACTGTCTGTTTACGCCTACATCGAACAAGGTCTGCACGGTCACATCGTATTTTTGCACATCGAGGTTATTCACGAGGTTGACGAGTACACGTTCAGCTCCGCCGTGTGCGAGATCCGGTATGAGAAAAAGAAGTTTTGTTTTCATAGCTTAAAAATGGCTCGAAATATAGCTCCACAGTGACGTTTGCGAAAACGATGCGTCAAAGCTATGCTGAATGGCGTTACCGTAAAAGAAGTAGCCGAGATAGCCCACAACGCACGAGGTCTTCAAAAAGAGTCTGTGACGGTGATACACCTTATTCAGCATCCATGGCAGGACGATCACGACAGCCGGCAGAAAATAGTTCGCAAGTCGTGCGAAATAGTTTGCCGTACCGAACAGACCGACGAACATAAGAAGTGCGTGTACCATTGATAGATTGAACATAAGGCTTTCGGTACGTCCGACATCGCGAAACAACGTATTTTTATACGGTATGGAAAGCACCAACGGCACGAACGCGACAAGCACACGGAAGATATTGACGCCCTCTCCAACGAAGGAGGCATCATCGTAGTTTGCGCCGAGCATATCCGTGACGTCGAGTAAAGTTCCGAGGACGGACTCAAGACCGAAGCCGAGGAGCGTAAACAGGATAATATAAAGGTATGTACGCCAAGTCCACGGACGAAACATCATCAGAGGAACAATAATGTATATTATAGAATACGGATGGAACAGAACGGCAAGTGCGAGGAGCAGGACATACCGAAGCCATTTACGTTCGATCGCCGCCATGACGGCGAGCAGACATATTCCGGTCGCCATACACTGCTTGATCGCCGCCAAGGAGAAGGTATAGAAGCCCGTGGTAAACATCAGAAATACGCCGAAGGTGAAGCGCGGACAATATCGTCGAACGAAGAGTACATACGGTATGACTGTCAGGAACGCATACAGCATCAGGTAATCCTGTGACGAAAAGCCAAGCTCCTTAATGACACAGGTAAGGAGATGAAAGCCCCAACCGTGTGCTATATCGGCATCTCCCGAGGCAAAAAAATCGGAGACCGAGGAAACACTGTTATATATACCGATATAGGTGACCGTATCGTTATACCATGTACGAAGACCGCAGAAGGTACCGAGAAGTACGATCAGCATTACGGTAAATACTTTGTCATAGCCACCGTTTTTGCGGTAGAGCGACCGATCGTGATATTCGACAAAGAAGGCAAGGAGCAGAGAGAATGATAATAGGATCCAGAGTTTTGACAAGGAGGGACCTCAGACTACCTCGTATGATCAACTATTACGAGATACTTTCAATCGTTTTTTATGTAATACTCTATACAAAAAGCTCGGCAGTACGCCAACGAGCAGGGGACGCACGGCGAGGACGTAGCCGTATATGGGAAGGTGCAGGCATCGGACAGCCTTACATCTCACGCGAAATTCGTTCAGTCTGTATCTGAATCTTCGTCTGGATATCGCGTTTCGGTCGTCACGCATACGGTAGAGTGGCTCGGACAGGTTCATTCCGCGATAGCCGGCGGCATACATTTTTACCCACAGGTCGTAATCCTCCACGCGGAGGTAGGCAGGGTCGTCCGTATAGCCCCCGACCGCCTCGTAAGCCTCACGGCGTACCATACACGGCGCATGACAGAACGGTGTTCCGTGAAGAAAGTCCGCAGGCTCGGGGTACTCGATAACGCTTCCGCGTCCCCACTCACCCGATTCGTCGAAATACATCATTGCGGTACTGACGACAGCATATTCGGGAGCAGCTTCAAGGGCGGACAGCTCACGCTCAAGTCTCGTCGGCTCTGAGATATCGTCACCGTCCATTCGTGCGATATATTCGCCGTTCGAGTGTGCAAGACAGCGGTTGAGGGTACGGTTCAGACCCTCGTTGCGGTCGTTTCTTAAAAGTACTATCTTATCCTGGTATTTTTGTTGATATTCCTGCGCCACAAGATATGTATCATCGGTCGAGCCGTCGTCGCACAGTATAATATTCCAATTAGTGTAAGTTTGAGCAAGGATCGAATCAAGTGCTTCCGAAAGTGTGGCAGCACAGTTATAGACGCCCATTATGATGGAGATATTTGAAGACATGGTCAGAGCTGACCTTCCTTAATGATCATTTTTGTTTCTCCGGCGACCACCGTAGCTCCATCCGGAACGTCCTTTGCGACTACACATCCGGCACCGATCTTTACATTGTTTCCGATCCTTATGCCGCCAATGAGCTTTGCGCCGGCACCGATCATACAGTCATCTCCGATATGCGGTGCGCCGCCTTTTCCCTCACCTATCGTGACCTGATGGAAGATAGTGCAGTTTTTGCCGATAACGACATTATGCGAAACGATTATTCCGTTCAGTCCATGCGGCAGATTCGGCGGTGTTTTGAATACCGCACCGTAATTTCTATGGGTACCCATAGATGCATTATTGAATGCATCCGCTCGTTTTATGTAGAACAGGCGAAGCAGATCGCCAAGTCGGCTTCCCTTTTCAGGGTCTACGACAATGGTGCGATAACGCCAATATTTACGATGATCGTAATGTTGGATACATTGTCGCATGAGCGTTTCGAGACGTGACAGTCTAACTTCATGATCCTTCGTATCCATCAAACAACCTCTCCATCGTCTCGCCGACGACCTTTTTCTTATCAAACATATTCACCATTCTCTCTCGTCCCACGAGACCGAATTCGATCTGTTCTTCACGTGTCGATTTCATGAACCTTTTCATCGCGCTATACAGTGACTCCGTATCGCCGACCTCGCACAGATATCCGCTCGCGCCGTCCTCCACTGCCTCCATACAGCCGTGTATACGGCTCGTGATGAGGGGACGACCGCACGCCGCCGCTTCGAGCAGGACGTTGCTCATGCCCTCATGATAGCTCGGCAGGACGACACAATTTGCCATTTCGTAAAACGGACGCACGTCCTGCTGATAGCCGTGAAACACGATGACACCTTCATTTTGCAGTTTTTCGATCCGCTGTTGATATGCCTCTTCGAACATTCCGACCACGTCAAGAGCGACATTGTCACCGTACTCTGCTATCAGCCGGGTCATAGCTTCAAACAGCTCGTCCACTCCCTTTTCACGCATGATACGTCCGACAAACAGAAAACGAACAGGTCGCGCAGACGGATACGGCAGGAGCGGATATTCCTCGGTATCGACACCTGCACCGTTTAGTACATGAGTCCGTTCCTTCTTTACCACTCCGGCATCGACCATTACGTCACGGTCGCCTTCATTCTCAAAAAAGACGAGCTTTGCTTTTTTCAGTCCCACCTTGTACATAGTAAGGACAAGTCTGCGAAGCATACCGCCGCCCTCGATCGCCGAACCGAGACCCGTTATATTTGCGACAAACGCTACTCCGGATATTCGACAGGCAAGTCCGCCGTATATATTCGGCTTGATCGTATAGGATATCACAAGCTCGGGATGGAGCTTTCGGATAATTCCTCGATATCTTCTATATAAGTCGATGTCGCGAAACGGATCCATGCCGCGACGTTCGAGCGGAGTATCTATGTAGCTGCACCCGAGGTCTTCGAGCTTTGGTACGAGTTCACCGAACGGAAGTGAGATATATACCTCATTACCGCGCTCTATCAGCTCAGTCAAAAGAGACCTGCGGAATCTATACAATCCAATATCGTAATTCGCCAAAACAAGTATCCTTTTACCGCTTGCGCGCCGGAATTCCGACATACGTTCCACTCTCCGTAATATTTTTGACGACCACAGCTCCTGCGCCAACGACACAGCCTTCGCAGATGCTTATGTTATTTTTTACAGTCGCGCCTATCCCGATATGGGTCAAGCTACCTATACTGACCGTTCCTCCGAGTGAGGCGTTGGGAGATATATGCACAAAGTCGCCGAGCGTATCGTCATGCTCGACTATCGCGCCTGTATTTATTATGCAATGTCTGCCGACAGTCGCTCCGGAATTTATGACTGCGTTCGGCATAACGACAGCTCCTGCGCCAAGTATTGCGTAATATGACACGACCGCACGCGGATGCACCGCGGTATACCAGTCTACGTCCATCTGCTCGGCGATACGACCTCGAACAGAATTATCCCCTATCGCTATCACGAACCTTTTATCAAGATATTTCGTATGCTCCGATATCCGACCTATGACCGATACGTCAGACACGCTATATCCGACGCGCAGACCGTCATCAAGGATACCGACCACCTTATCTCCAAGGTCTCGTATGCAGTCGATCACGACCCTTGCGTGACCTCCTCCTCCGATAACTACGACTTCATCGGACATCAAGCTCCACGCTCCCTCTAAATTCTTCCATAGTCTCCGAGGTCTTTGATGAGATCCCTTCCCTTTTCAGTACGCACCGCACGGTCATCGCCACGATCCTCACGTCCGTTTGGAAGCTCACGTTCCCGACATACCACACGTCATACCCGAAGCGTTCCTCCCAGCCGAGGGCGTTTCGTCCGTTCACCTGCGCCCAGCCGGTCAATCCCGGGCGGACGTCATGACGGTGACGTTCCGTTTCGTTATAGTACGGCAGGTACTTCACAAGCAACGGGCGCGGTCCGACAAGGCTCATATCTCCCCGAAGTATGTTCCACAGCTCCGGCAGCTCATCAAGTGACAGCGAACGCAGCCTTTTACCAAAGTGTGTAAGTCTCAGCTCATCCGGCAGTGGCTCTCCCGTTTTCGGGTCGGTCGCATCACGCATCGTTCTGAATTTGTAAAGCTTGAATATACGTTCGTCCTTCCCCGGTCTTTCCTGACAAAATATCACCGGACTGCCAAGCTTTATCCGCACGAGCAATGCTATGACTGCCATGAGCGGCGACAGCACGACAAGTGCAGTACATGACAGGAGGATATCAAGAAAACGTTTTATATATTTTTCGTAAAATGTGGGTATGTGCTTCATCTTACCCCCGAAAGTGCCTGTCGAACGACCGTGCAGACACGGTCAACGTCCTCCGGCGACATCTTTGTGTCGCTCGGGAGGCATATACCGCGGCAGAACAGCTCCTCGGAAACGGAGGTCTCCTCTGCCGTGACGTACTTCGCGCCCTCAAACACAGGCTGACAGTGCATCGGCTTCCAAAGAGGGCGGCTCTCGATATCGTTTTTCGAAAGTGCGTCTATCACGTCCATGGGGGATATCCTATGCGATCGTACAAGGTCATAGTCGAGCAGGACGGCGGTCAGCCAACGGTTCGAGACCGCATCCTCCTCGGTCGGCTGAAAGGTCAATGGGAGGTCTGCAAGCTTAGCTCTGTAGCTTTCGTTTATGGCTATCTTTTGTGCGACACGGTCGGCAACGACCTTCATCTGTCCGCGCCCGATACCGGCGCATATGTTACTCATTCGATAGTTGTAACCGATCTCCTCGTGCTGATACCACGGAAACGGCTCTCTTGCCTGTGTCGCGAGCTTCAAGGCATGACGTGCATCAGTCTCGTTCCTACAAAGGAGCATACCGCCGCCCGAGGTCGTTATGACCTTATTCCCGTTAAAGGAAAGCGCGCCGTAGTCTCCGAACGTTCCGCATTTTTTGCCGTGATAGGTGCTTCCGAGTGCCTCTGCAGCATCCTCTATAAGTGTAATACCGTATGTATCGCAGAGCTTACAGAGCTCATCCAGCTTCGCGGGATCGCCGTACAGGTGGACGACGACCACGGCTTTCGGTACGCCGTAACGTTCTATCGCCGTTTGCAGAGCGATGGGGGACATATTCCACGTATCACGTTCACTGTCGATGAAGACCGGCTCAGCTCCGACGTAGGTGACGGGATTTGCGGAGGCGGAGAACGTCAGATCCTGACAGAAGACAAGGTCTCCCCTGCCGATACCGGCGCAGAGCATAGACAGGTGCAGTGCGGCACTGCCGGAGGACAGCGCGACTGCGTTCTCCGCACCGAGGTAGCTCTTGACACAGCTCTCGAACTCATTCACGTTCTCGCCGAGCGGTGCGATCCAGTTCTTGCGAAACGCATCGTGGATATATTCAAGCTCGTAGCCCTCCTCGGACATATGCGGACTTGACAGGCATATACGCCCGTGCATAAGCATCACTTCCGTTTCATGCTCTCATCGTTGTATGTTGCCACATAAAAATAAAATTATCTCGGGAAATACATCAGGTTTTTTAGGGCGTTTTTCGAGAGTTTTTTTGAAAGATCTCGTCGAGATGGGGTGACGGCGGTGTAAAAAAGGGGTGCGGCTCGACATTATCCCACCTTGCGGCTCATTATATCGTCATTATAGCACTAATTCCGTTTTTTGTCAACGTTATATTTAAATTTATTTTCACAGCTCCTGTCTGTCGGCTTAGCCGACGGGCGAATTCGGCGCACGTGAAGCCGAGTAGTGAAACAAAAAACAGAACGGAACGCCGAGGCGTTCCGTTTTGCTCTTACGTGCGGTCTGCACAAATAATATTGTCGTGTGATGTCTTTCAACTTAAACTGAAAGCGTGCCGATGACTGTTCGGCGGCTCAGGCTGCCGCATTCTCCTTCAGGCAGACAAGCTGCCAGCTCCCTCCCGGAGGGAGCCTTTTCAACGTTCAGCTAAGTCTCTTCGTCAGCAGACCAGATCTGCACAGACTAAATTGTCGTGTGATATCTTACAATTTTAACTGAAAGTGCGCCGATGACTGTTTGGCGGCTCAGACTGCCGCATTCTCCTTCAGGCAGACAAGCTGCCAGCTCCCTCCCGGAGGGA
>CAYSKU010000005.1:0-25495 GCA_964431775.1 uncultured Ruminococcus sp.
CACCGTATGCCGCCACACCGTCCTCACCTGCGTACTTCATGAGCTGGACGTTATACAGCATACCGACAAGGCTCATAGAGATGTTGCTCATGAACTCGGACGAGCCGTTGGTACACGCCTTCACGACCGCACCCATGTCAAGGCTCGTTCTGCCGAGCCGAAGTATACTGCTGTTCCTGCGTCCGAAATACACCATCGGAACGATACCGCCGACCATTTGGCTCATCGCCGTTGCGACCGCCGCTCCGGCAAGCTTGTATTCCTGCGGAAGAAGTATCACAAGGATCGCATCCATGACGATATTCGTCACACCCGATACGATCGTTACATTAAGTCCCATCGAGGGCTTTTCTGCGGTGACGAAAAAGGACTGGAACAGCATCTGTAGCACGTTGAACGGAAGTGCGATAAGTATGATACGCGAATACAGCACCGCGTTCTCGAGCATCTCGCCCTCCGCCTTCAGCAGTCTCGCGATATTCGGTACGAATATCATACCGAGTACGGCAAAAACAACGCCAAGTCCAGCCGCAACGTAGACGAACAGGGAGAAATAGCGGTTTCCCTGCTCACTTTTTCCCTCACCGAACGCCTTTGCTACTATTGCAGAGCCGCCTGTACCGAACATCATACCGACTGTCGAAAGTATCATCAGAAACGGCATTATGAGGTTTATCGCCGCAAAGGGTGTCTTTCCGGCAAAATTCGAGACGAAAAATCCGTCTACCACACTGTACACAGATGTAAATATCATCATGCCGATGGACGGAAGCGTAAAGCGTATCAGCCGCCTGTAGGTGAAGTGGTCGGAGAGCTGTATCCTATTTTTCATCTCGACCTCCGAACCAATATCTCGCAAGCTCGGCGACTGCCGGTGCAAGCTCCTTTATCTCACGCTCCGTGGTGTTTATCGTGAAGTGGTAGGCATCCCTCTGACCCCACGCAGAGCCTGTCAGTATCTCTCTCGTCTGCGACCGAACGCTGTCGATCTGACGTATACGTCTCAGCAGCTCACGTTCTGTCATGTCCTCGTCCTCCGAGGCTCTTTCCCTGCATCGACGCAGCTTCGCCTCCGTCGTCGCACAGACGAAAAGGTTCAGGGGATCGTATTCCTTTAATATAACGTCCGCGTTTCGTCCGACGATCACGCAGTCCTTTCCGAGAGCCGCTATCTCCTCGATGACACGCTTCTGCTCGAGGAGCAGCGCGACCTTTGAGGAGCGGACGTAATCCAACGAGCAAAGGGTCCTGCGAAACGTTATCACCTGCTCCTTCCAGCCGTGATCGCGAAGTGTCTTTTCGACGTAATCGGCATCCATGCCGCTGTTTTTGGCGACAGCCGATATCATCTCGCTGTCGTAATAGTCGTATTCGAGCAGGTCGGCAAGACGCTTGCCAAGCTCTCTGCCGCCCGAGCCGAATTCACGACTGATCGTTATGATGTTCATACCTTTCCTCCGATGTAGTACCGTCCGTTTTTTCGGACGCCTCGGAAAGTATAGTACGATATCGGACTTATGTCAATAGCGTTCACGGAAAAGTTACAAACACCGAGCTGTCACGTCAAGCCGTCAGACCTCATAGTATGAGAGGAGATATAGCGGTATACCTGCTTTTTTATGCTCTCCTCCGTGTTTCCGCCTATGCGTAACGCTACGGCACGCCACGTCAGACCCTCGAGAAAACGCAGTGTCATAGCCATACGTATGAGGCTGTCGTCAACGGAGGCTATGTAGCGTTCGAGCTTGAGCCGCTTTCGCAGGCAGATATCGAGCTTTTCCGCGATGACGCGACGTATGTCGGCGATCACGCAGTCACGTGCCGCCGTCTCGTGGCGTTTGCGCTCGGACATACGCACAAAGCTACGGTAGCTCGTCATACCAAGTCTTATCAGACGTTCCGAGTCCATCCTTATCTCGCGCCGCAGGAAGCGAAACTCGGTCAGCTCCTTGAGTATCGCACGTTCACGCTCCGCGCCGTTGTCGTTATCGGTCTCGTTCATTGATCCACCATCCTTTGTATTATTTTGTATCATATCGTATAACGGATGGCGTATTATACCACAAACTTTCGTCTTTGTCAAGAGTTATACACTCGTATATTCGCGTTAGGTCGGCACACTTTCGGTTTAGACTTAAAGAAGGCACACGACAATATTATTTGTACAAATTAATTATAACGCATTCTCCCTCAGTCGCTTGTGCGACAGCTCCCTCCCGGAGGGAGCCTCAACGTGTAGCCGATACCATACGAATACGATAAAATAAGCCGTCAGCCGCCTCAGGCTGCAAAAATAACATTGTCGTGGGATCTCTTTCAATTTCAGCTTCACGAATGCCGATCCATGCGCGCAGCCTCAGGCTGCCGTCAGCCGCCGGACACGGTCTCGCGGAGATATGCGGTAAGCTTTTTCATGTCGCGGAGCATATCCTCCCTTTTTGAGGGGTCGTGCAGAAGTGCCGAGGGATGATAGACCGCCGTCAGCGCGAAGCCGCCACGCTCCGTTATCTCTCCATGCTCCCTCGTGATCCTGTAGTCGGGGTGTATCAGACGTGACGCCGCGATCCTGCCGAGACAGACTATCATACGAGGTCTGACGAGACGCACCTGTCCGCGCAGAAAGCCGATACAGGCATCCCCCTCCTCGGGGAGCGGATCACGGTTGTGCGGAGGACGACATTTCAGTATGTTCGCGATGTAGACGTCCTCGCGCTCGATACCGACCGCCTCAAGGTACAGGTCAAAGAGCTTTCCGGCAGCACCGACGAACGGTACGCCCGTCGCGTCCTCTCGTTCCCCGGGTGCTTCGCCGACGAACATCAGCTCCGCATTCCTGTTACCATAGCCGAAGACGGTGTTGTTCCGCGTTTTCCAAAGCTCACACCCTCTGCAATTCCGACAGGCGGTCTCAAGTTCATTCCAGTCCATAGGATCCCTCCTCACGATAATATACATAGCAATTATACCGTATCTCGCCGATGTAGTCAAGATACGGCGAAAAATAACGTGCGGCACACGCCGAAGCGTCAGTCCCGAGCGGACACAACATTTTTTCGAGAAAAAACAAAAAAGCTCTTGACAAAGCGGCAGTCGTATAGTATAATTGGGAAGTCGGATGCGCATGGATCCGCAATAGATATATGCTGGTGTGGCTCAGGGGTAGAGCAGCTGATTCGTAATCAGCAGGTCGAGGGTTCAAATCCCTCCACCAGCTTAAAAGGACACCATAGGGTGTCTTTTTTGATATATAATGTGGAGCGATATGAAATTCGAACAGCTCGTTCGCACCTGCCGTGAGCCTGCGACCGAGATCACGACCGTTAATTACACCGACAGTGGCACGCAGCTCCTGCCCTCCCACATATCGACATACCTAAAAAGACCGCCGGATGCGCCACACGCACCTCGGCGGTCTTTTCTTTGGCTCACGCCATTACTTTTTTTACTTTACGGGAGTCAGCAGCTCCTTGCCGCCCATGTAGGGACGGAGAGCGACCGGTATCTTGACACAGCCGTCTGCCGTAAGGTTGTTCTCGAGGAACGCGATAAGCATTCTCGGCGGTGCGACAACTGTATTGTTGAGGGTCGTTGCAAGGTACTTCTTGCCGTTTCCGTTTACGCGGATACGGAGACGACGCGCCTGTGCATCTCCAAGGTTGGAGCAGCTTCCTACTTCAAAGTACTTCTTCTGACGCGGAGACCATGCTTCAACGTCGCAGGACTTGACCTTTAGGTCTGCAAGGTCGCCGGAGCAGCATTCGAGTGTACGTACCGGAATGTCCATCGAGCGGAAGAGATCGACCGTATTCTGCCAGAGCCTGTTATACCACAGCATAGCCTCCTCGGGCTTGCAGACAACGATCATCTCCTGCTTCTCGAACTGGTGGATGCGGTAGACGCCGCGCTCCTCGATACCGTGTGCGCCCTTCTCCTTACGGAAGCAGGGAGAATAGCTGGTGAGGGTGTACGGAAGCTCCTCCTCGGGGATTATCTGGTCGATGAACTTACCGATCATGGAATGCTCGGACGTACCGATGAGGTAGAGATCCTCGCCCTCGATCTTGTACATCATTGCTTCCATCTCGGCAAAGCTCATAACGCCGGTCACAACGTCGGAGCGGATCATGAACGGAGGTACACAGTAGGTGAAGCCTCGGTCGATCATGAAGTCGCGTGCGTAGGAGATGACGGCGGAATGCAGACGTGCGATATCGCCCATGAGGTAATAGAAGCCGTTTCCGGCAACACGACGTGCGGAATCGAGGTCGATACCGTTGAAGCGTTCCATTATCTCGGTATGGTAGGGTATCTCGAAATCGGGAACGACAGGCTCACCGAAGCGTTCGATCTCGACGTTCTCGCTGTCGTCCTTACCTATCGGAACGGAGGGGTCGATGATGTTCGGGATGACCATCATTATCGACTTTATCTTTTCGGCAAGCTCGGTCTCACGTGCCTCGCATTCGGCAAGACGTGCGGACTGCTCGCCGACCTGTGCCTTTATCTTTTCGGCTTCCTCACGCTGACCCTTTGCCATAAGACCGCCGATCTGCTTCGAGAGCTTGTTACGGTTTCCGCGGAGAGCATCGGCCTCCTGCATGATGGCGCGGTTCTCCGCATCAAGTGCGATGACCTCGTCAACGAGAGGGAGCTTCTGCTCCTGGAACTTATTTCTGATGTTCTGCTTGACTATCTCGGGATTCTCGCGCAAAAATTTGATGTCTAACATAGTCCTTCTCCTGTATCGAATATATCGAAAAAATATGACCGAAGCAGCCGCAGACTGTGCGGTGTCGGAAAATAAAAAGTCCCCCCGTCCGAAAATGGGACGAAAGGATTCCGTGGTGCCACCCAAATTGCCGCAGTGCTGCGACCTCTTTTCGTGTGATAAGGGACACGCCCGCATCGCTCGAAAGGTGGATACTCCGTCAGCCGCTGTCGGCTTCCATCACTCCGACTTTCTGTAAGCGGCACACGACAAAGATAGTCTTCGTCACAACGATGCTTCTTTTATTTTATCAGATTATAGCATATCCGTTGGGAAATTGCAATAGGTGAACGAAAAATTTTTATGGCAGCTGAGCCGCCGGGCAGACATCGGCGTTCGTGAAGTCGAGATCGGAAGATATCCCACGAGGGTGGAGTTTGTGCAGATCTGCATCTCGTACATACCGCACGTTTTTGCGATCGCCGTGGCAGACCGCTCATTCTTCAAAATACAATATCATCAGCTGAATAATTTCTTGAAATTCGGTAAGAATATAGCTATCCACGGAGGTCACTCCGCGTATAACGTTATACTACCGAAAGGATACAACCGCCTTGAACTCCAACATCAAAAAGCAGAACCGTGTGCTTCTCGCGACACTCGTCGTGCTTCTCTGCGCGGCAGTCATATTGATCGCCGTGACCGGAAGCGCGAACCGTAAGGCTAAAGCCGAACAGACCCCCGATAACTCCCGGACCCTCGTCGAGAACGTCCCCGAGGAAGGCTCCTCCAAAAAGTCCCCTGCCGCAGACGATGCCAACTCATCAAAAAAAGACAAAAAGCTCTCCGACTCCGATACCGTAAAAAAGGATAATTCCGACAAATCCGACAAGGCAAAGGACAGTGCGGAGCAAAGGACCGCAGTCGAGACCGAGCAGGACGCGGCAGAGGTCGCCGCTATGCAGTCCGAGCCGCTCCCGACCTTCTCCGCTCCCGTTGACAATTTCGTCATCAAGGAATGCAGTCTCGATACGCCCGTCTTCTCGTACACGATGAACGATCACCGCATCCATAACGGAGTCGATATCGCCTGTTCCGTCGGAACGCCTGTGCTTGCCGCCGCAGACGGCGTGGTCTGTGAGGTCTATTCAGACCCGATGATGGGTATGACGGTCGGTATAGAGCATTCGGGCGGCGCGGTCACGCGGTACAAGGGTCTCTCCGAGGACTCGGCAGACCTCGTGCGTACCGGAGACCTCGTCAAGCGCGGTCAGGTCATTGCCGCCTCCGGAGAGACCGCACTTATCGAGAGCGCGGAGGAGGCGCACGTCCATTTCGAGCTTTCGATAAACGGCGAACCGGCAGACCCTGCCGAATATATGAAGCTCTCACGCCTTTCCGAGGTTTACGAGGGCTGAACGGAATGTAGTATGATATAAGGAAGAAAAAATGTCCGGGAACGACCGAATGGGGGTCGTTCCCTTTTGTTTTTCGGAAAAAACGACCTGTCCAGAAAAGTATATTGCATTTATTCCTTATTAATACAAATAATTTAAACAATTATTTAATTAATGAACATTGACATCGATATCAAAGTATGCTATACTACCTTACAGCTATCATGGGTGACGAGTATCTCCGAAGCCGTGATAATAAAAACGTCGGTCGTCAGTTAAGCAAAGTATAGCTCGATTGCCACTTCTGCGCTGTCCGCGCATTTTGCACAATATGGGTGTAGCACGTGCAAAAAAGCGTGAACAGTAACAAAAAAACGCCCCACGGAAGCGTTTTTTCGGCAGAATGACGAAAGCTTTACATAAGCCGCACGTGGCAACCAACGTATACTTTTATTTGCAAAAGGAGAAGCAAAATGAAGAAACGAATTTTGGCATTTCTGATGAGTGTCATGATGATCGTGACGCTTCTGCCGCTGTCCGTATCGGCTGATGATACCACCCCTTCCACCACGCCATCGGTCGAAGTGGAAAAGACCGCCGTATGGACAGATGAGGCAAACGGTATTGCCAAGGTAACACTAACTGTCGATGCAACAGACGGTACGACTTCGGAATCTTCGGTCGAGAACACCTACATAGTTCTCGTACTTGACACCTCCGGAAGTATGAGTGATCGTACTGGTCTTACGATTTTTTCGAAGACCAAGCTCAAAAGCGTAACGGATGCGGCAGGAAATTTCATCAATCATTTTCTGCCCAAATACGACGACAATGTAAAGATAGGCATAGTTTCGTACGCTAACTCTGCGACAAAGGTCTCGGATTTCAGTAACGATGCAAAGGCACTTAACACATCACTCAGTACATTGACCGCAAACGGTGCAACGAATATTCAGCACGGTATTAAGACAGCTCAGGATATGCTCGCCTCCGTGAGCGACACGAATGCTCAGAAGATCATCGTAGTACTGACTGACGGCGACCCCACATACAGTTACAAAGGAAGCTCAATAACAAAGCTTGACTCCGATAACACCTACAATGTGGACACAGGCAATTTTCCATATATGGTAAGTGGGTTTGATTACTCTAAAGCCATCGGTAACGGTGGTGATTACAGCTTAGGCTATGATGCATATAGGGTCGATGATACCTATACTGTTCCAAATAATGGTGTAGGTACAGTTTCTGATGCATATGCCGCAAAGAAAGCCGGTACGACCATATATTCGATAACTTTCGTTACCATTTTGGATGGTATTTGGGATGCTATCTTCGCCAATTCTCAGGCTACAATGAAGTCCGTCGCAAGTAGCGGCAAATACTACTCTGCCGACAGTGACTCCGCTATCAATTCAATATTCACAGATATTGCAAATGATATCGAAGTTCCCGTAATGGCAGGAACATCCGCTACTGTAACAGACCCTATGGGAGAAGCTGTTGATGTGTACGATGACACATACAGTATCACCGTTCCCGATGGCGATACTGTTACCGTAAACACTGACGGTAATATCGAATGGACACTCGGTGACCTTGAAAAAGGCACACATGAGATGACTTATTACGTCAAATTTGACCTTGATAAGCTCAATGTAGGCATAAATGAAGATGTTCCCACAAATGACGGTGCGATTTTAAATTACACGGATCACACAGAAGAGGATGCCACCCAAACCTTTGAAGATCCGGTTCTCGACTGCACAGTATATTCTCTTTCCTATGATGCAAACGGCGGTAGCTCCGATTCCCTGCCTGAGACAAAGAAATATTTTGCAGGCAAGGAAGTCGATATTACCGACGTAGTTCCCACGAAAGACGGTGCCGACTTCCTCGGTTGGAGTACAAATAAAGATGCAACTACAGCCGATTACACAGATGAAGACACCATCAAAATGAGCGGTGACGTTCACGAGATCGTCCTGTACGCGGTATGGAAGACTAAGGAATACACCGTAACCTATAAAGTTGACGGCGTACAGGTCGGTGATACCGAGACTTACAGCTTCGGTACAGAAGTTACCGTTCGTGATAAGTTCTCCAAGGAAGGCTACACCGTGACCGATTGGACTTCCGATGACGTTACATTCACTGACGGCAAGTTCACTATGCCTGACGAAGATGTTGTTATTGAAGCTACTACTTCTGTCAATTCTCACACCGTAACCTACAAGGTTGACGGCGTACAGGTCGGTGATACCGAGACTTACAGCTTCGGTACAGAAGTTACCGTTCGTGATAAGTTCTCCAAGGAAGGCTACACCGTGACCGATTGGACTTCCGATGACGTTACATTCACTGACGGCAAGTTCACTATGCCCGATGAAGATGTTGTTATTGAAGCTACTACTTCTATCAACTCTCACACCATCACCTACAAGATCGTTGGTGATCACTTCGCTAATGATTCTTACAAAGTGATCGAAAACGTAGCGTACGGCACTGCTCTCTCTCTTATCACTGACGATATGACGAAGCAGGGCTATACTTGGAGCGGTTGGTCGGGTCTTCCCGCAACCATGCCCGATGCGGACGTTGTCGTCACAGGTAGCTACGGTAATGCTACAGATACTCCTTACAAGATCGAATATTATTTCGAAACTTTAAGCGGCGGATTTAACATTGACAATACCGAAACTTTAAACCTGTTTGCGGAAACCAATGCTACCGTTAAAGTTGAAGCCGAACACAAGAAGTCCTTCACAGGCTTCACGTTCGATGACGACAACGAGAACAACGTTCTCGAGGGTACTGTAACAGCTGACGGAAAGCTCGTTCTCAAGCTTTACTACACTCGCAACACCTACACCGTTACCTACGTTTACGAGACCACCGGTATCACCCCCATCGGCGCATCCGCACTTCCCGAACCTGCTACCTACAAGTACGGTGCGAAGGTTACCGTTGCCCAAAAGGCTACCGCCCCCAACTGCAACTTCAACGGTTGGAACGTAAAAGAGGGTGGCGTGGAGATCGCCGACGGTAAGTTCACCATGCCGGCAAACGATGTCGTTCTCTCCGGCAGCTGGGGATGGGTCGTCAACGGCACAAAGTACACCGTAGAGCACTACCTTGAGACCGGCTATGCTATCGACAAGTACGTGCTTGATACTACCGAGGAGCTTTTGGGTACACCCGGCACGCTGACCGAGGCAAAGGCTAAGTCCTACAAGGGCTACACCGCACAGAAATTCGATCAGCAGACCATAGCTGCCGACGGTAAGACGGTTGTCGATATCTACTACAAGCTCGACTAGGCTGACACCTACACCGTTACCTACATCGTTGACGATGAGATCGTCGGTAAGATCGAGGAATACGAGGCAGGTGACACAGTCACCGTAAGAAAGCGTCTCCCCGATACTCAGCTCTACAAGTTCGAGGGCTGGTACTACCCGAAGAGCATATCCGTAAAGAACGGTAAGTTCGAAATGCCTGCCGAGGATGTCATCATCCGCGGTCATTACGAATACGAGGGCATCTACATTCCGCCGATCACCGAGGGCTACATCGAGGTCGAAAAGGTACTCACCGCGCCGAAGGGCTATGACGGTGCTACTACCTTCACCTTCGAGATCTACAAGGATGGCACAGACGAGGACGATCTCTACGCTATCATGAAGGTCAAGGCAGGTGAGTCCGAAAAGCTCAAGGTCGCAGTCGGCACGTACTACATCTACGAGGTAGGCGCGGAGGAGGAGGGCTACACCCTTACCACCGGCTGTAACGCAAAGAACAATCGTATCCGCGTTGAGGGTGGCAAGACTCGCACCGTTACCTTCAAGAACGTCTACGTCGAGGAGATACTCCTTGAAAAGGACGACCACTTCGGCTACATCATCGGCTATCCCGACGACACCGTTCGTCCCGAGAGCAACATTACGAGAGCCGAGATCGCAACGATCTTCTTCCGTATGCTCACCGATGAGAGCCGCGCCGAATACTGGTCTCAGACCAACGATTTCACCGACGTTTCGCGCAGTGACTGGTTCAACAACGCTGTCTCCACTCTTACGAACGCAGGTATCCTCTCCGGCTACGCGGACGGCTCGTTCCGTCCCAATGAGTCCATCACTCGTGCGGAGCTTGTAAAGATCGCAGTTGCGTTCTACGGCTCCGATGCGGCTGTTGACGCGGACTTCAACGACACAGAGGATCACTGGGCTGATATGTTCATCAACGCCGCATACGGTCTCGGCTTCGTAAACGGCTACGAGGATGGTTCGTTCCGTCCCGATCAGGCTGTTACACGTGCAGAGGCTATGAAGATCATCAACCGCACTCTCGGCAGATATCCGACGAAGAACGGTCTCCATGAGGATATGATCGTTTGGTCGGATAACCGTGACCGCAGTGCATGGTACTATGCGGACGTTCAGGAGGCTACGAACTCTCACGAGTACGTTTGGGCAGCAGATGAGGCTGAGGAATGGACGGACATTCTCCCCGTTCGTGACTGGGCAGCACTTGAAAAGTCCTACTCCGATGCATACGACGGCTGATACAACAAAAAACGGGATACCGTGCATGGCGCGGTATCCTTTTTTTGTTCGTTTTGGTCGGTGTACCTTCGGTTTGGAGCGCAAGAGATCACACGAGAGTGGAGGATGTGCAGCTCCGGTCTGCTGACTTTATGTTTTGCGTAAAGCTCACGTATTAAGTATGTGCAGTCTGCATAAACTCCACCATCGTGTGATGTCGTGCAGCCTCAGCTTCACTAACGCCGATGACCGTCTGTACAGGACGAAAACTTTGACCCACACATACTTGATTCTGTTACATTCTTGTGGTACAATGTATGGTAGATAAATGTCGGAATACACTGAGTCAGACCGAAAGGATGAATAAATGCTAAAGAAAACGTGCCTGCTTCTCGCCCTTGCAGTGCTTCTGCTGACCGTTCTCGTCTCGTGCGATAACGAGGACGATCACGTCAAAAGCCTGCCGCCGCTCACGCCCGAGTACGGCGACCGTACACTCAACGCCATAATAGACCCCGACTCCGAGGTGCGCGGCGTCTGGATAGCCTCCGTCTACAATATCGACTACCCCTCACGTACCGATCTGTCCGCAGAGGAGCTTGCCGCCGAGATAGACGCGATACTCGATACCTGTACCGCGAACCGTCTGAACACCGTATTCTT
Organism: uncultured Ruminococcus sp.; assembly: GCA_964431775.1. Lineage (GTDB taxonomy): Bacteria > Bacillota > Clostridia > Oscillospirales > CAG-272 > UMGS1696. Next base: position 11,313 of record CAYSKU010000005.1, read on the forward strand.
TCAGGTGCGCCCGACCTGTGACGCACTCTACGAAAGTACGCTGTTCCCTGTTTCTCGCTCCATCTCAACGACAGGTACGCTCGTCTTTGACCCTCTCGAATACATAGTCACCGAGGCGCACGAGCGTAACATATTCGTTCACGCATGGGTGAACCCTCTCCGCGTGACGATGAATTCGCACGACCTCGCCTCTCTCCCCGAGGGAAGTCCGGCGAAAAGTAACCCCGACTGGGTCGTTCCCTACGCTGACGGAAAGCTCTACCTGAACGCAGGTATCCCCGAGGTACGTCAGTACGTCGCGGACGGTGTGCGTGAGATAGTCGAGCGATACGACGTTGACGGAGTGGTGTTCGACGACTACTTCTACCCCTACCCTGCCAATGACGAGAACGGCTCTCCTGCCGTGTTCGACGATGCGGAGGAATACGCCCTCTACGGTGACGGCTTCTCGACCGTTGCCGACTGGCGGCGCGACAACATAAACTGTCTCGTCGAGCTGTGCTACCGTGCGGTACACGACACCGATGACGAATGTGTCTTCGGTATCTCCCCCTTCGCGATCTGGCAGAACGACGACGGCGTGAACGGCGGAAGCCAAACGAGCGGTCTCGAGGGCTACAGCTCCCTCTACTGCGATGCCGTCGCGTGGATACGCGGAGGGTATATCGACTACATATCCCCCCAGATATATTGGCGGTTCGACAGCACCTCCGCACCCTGTGACGTTGTGACACGTTGGTGGAACTCCGTCCTCGAGGGAAGCCGGGTAAAGCTGTACGTCTCCCACGCCTCGTATCGCTACGAGGATGGCGAATGGAGCGACCCACAGGGTGAGCTTACGGAGCAGGTCGAGTTCGCACGGAGCGAAAAATATTACCACGGAAGTATATTCTACGGCTACGATGAGCTTCGACAGAATGCAAACGGTGCCTCGGACGATGTACTTCGTGCGTTCGAGGATGACATAGTCTATACGCCGATACAGTCGAACGGTCACGCGGTCACGTTCTCCTCTCCGCAGAACGGCTCGATCACGACGGAGTCCTCGACCTACATCATCGGTATGTCAGACCCATACTATATGCTGACCGTGAACGGACAGCGTGTCGGTCGGACGAAGAGCGGCTATTTCAGCCTTTACGTGACCCTCACCTCCGGTGTGAACGAATTCGTCTTCGAGCAGAACGGTGTACGCTACCTCTACACGATCACCTGCGGTATAACGACAGGTGAGGCTCCGGTAGAAAAAACGCCCGAGCCACTTATACTCGATACGCTCTCGATCACCGGAACGTATCCGTCACGGAGCGTAACGACCGCGGAGGAGGTGCTGTGGGTCTCGTGTGTCGCGCCGACCGGAAGTAAGGTCTCGGTCGATATCGGTGGGGTCGAGACGGAGATGACCCCACTTGAGTCTGCAAAGGAGACGAAGGACGACGGCTACGTCGCGGTCGTCTACGGCGCAAATGCCGCACTTCCGGAGGCGGCGGTCGGTGAGCTTCTCGATGCGGGTACGATACGCTACACTGCCGTACACGATGACGGAACAGTGACCGCAGACGGTATCGGCGTTCGTATCCTCGGTGAGGCTGCTCCTCTTGCCGTTCGTGCCGTAGACGACTATACACACCTTAAGATATCGGAAACGAGCTCGTATTACAACGACTACACCGTTCAGTCCTCGGGGATGACCGACTATGTCGTTTCGCAGAGGAACGGCTACTACAAGCTACGAATGGGCGGCTACGTTGCCGAGGGTGAGGTCGAGGAGCTTATCGCCGACACCTCGCCGAACGAGCTGTATGCTTTTGAGTCTGCCGCAGTCGAGAGTACGGGCAGTGAGACGTTATTTCGGATAGGCTGTGCCGACCGTCCGGCGTACAACGCCTGTATCGAGGAGGACGGTCGCTTTGTCGTGACGTTCTACAGTGTCGATGCAGAGACCGCACCCGAGCCTGTCATAGCCGATGGTACGCTCCTTCGCTCGTGTGAGGTGATACGTCTCGACAAAAAGGTACGCTACGCCTTTACCCTTTTCGACAGCCGCGCCTTTTTCGGCTTCGACCTCCGCTACGGTGACGGTGAGATCGTACTCGCTCTGAACGAGCCGCCTACCGTAGACCTCAGCGCGAAGCGTCCCCTTTCGGGGATAGACATAGTTCTCGATGCCGGTCACGGCGGTGACGACCCGGGAGCGGCAGGAGCATACGTAAGCGGTAACGAGCGTATCACCGAAAGTGACATAAACCTCTCTGTCGCGATCGAGGCGGCGTTTCTCCTTGACGAGCTTGGTGCAAACGTTATCCTGACACGTGACGGAGATACCTCCATGTCACTGACGGAGCGAACGAGCCTTCTTGAAGAGCTTCGTCCCGACCTTTGTATCTCCGTTCACCAGAATTCTGTCGGCTACACCGTGAACGCTACACGTGTGCGCGGTACTCTCGCGCTGTGGTGCATGGACAGCGGACGCCTGCTTGCGGACTGTGTGGGTCGCTCGGTCGCCGCTTCACTCGGCAGGAGCTATCGCGGAGCGGACTATCAGGCACTTGCGATGTGTCGCGATCCGAAGCTTCCGCAGACGCTCATCGAGGTCGGATTCATGACCTCCGTTGAGGAATACGAGCAGATAGTCGGTGAGAGCGGCATGAAAAAAGCCGCACGGGGGATCCGTGACGGCGTACTTGATTATTTTACTGTGTGCGGTCAGCTGATGGAGGAGTGCAGAGGCGGTATCTCGTGACACCTATGCTACTCGGTCTTTTCCTGACGGTACTTATTCGGGGTAAGACCTGTCGCGCTCTTGAAGGAGCTTGAGAAATGCTGGGTATTCGAGTAGCGCAGGAGGAGTGCTATCTCCTTTATCGGCATGACCGTTCCGCGCAGGAGACTTTTTGCGATACCTATCTTTTTGTCGATGAGGTACTGCATGGGGGTCGTACCGTATCTGCGCTTGAAGACACGGATTATGTGCATCTTTGTAACACCGAAATGCTCTGCCATAACATCAAGGGATATATCGGTGTAGACATTGTTATCGATATAGGTACGTATACGCTCGTCAAGTGAATTCCTGTCGCTGTTATCGGGAAAGATATCTCTCTTACGCGCCTCCATGAGAAGCTCGTAGAGAAGGCAGGAGACACTCGCATAGCCGTCCGTCGGATCGTCGGGGTCGATATGCTCGAGTCGGTCGTGTATCTCAAGGAACCGATGCATGACGTTCACCTCATCGCACCAGACCTCGTACGGCATGAAGAGCTCGGTCAGTCGGTCAACGAGAGTACCGTCGAGGTTTATCCATATCTTTTCAAACGGATCGTCCACGTCGGAGTAATAGACAACGTCCGCGCCTTTTTTTATATAGTAGAACATTCCGGCGTGAACATCGATGACCCTTCCGGCGTACTCGATATGTCCCCTACCGGCTATGACATATTCGAAGACATATTCGTCCGACGGATGACGCTGTATGCGATACTCCGAATTCGGATACGTCACACCCGCAAGTCTGCAATCGAGCATACCGTTCGGGACGCCGTTTTGGACGAAGATCATCTTTTCGTTACCGTCTGTCAGATACATTGAGTTGACCTCTGTATATAGTATGTATTGTCATGACCGCCGTGACGGTCAATAAATGTGTTACGAGGTATTATACCAAACTTATCCTCAAAAGTCAAGTTAAATTTTGACAAAATGGGAGGATAAAATGAACTAATACATAGTATTTGTGTACTATTTTTTAAAAAGGTCGTGAGCGGAGCAAAGACCCCACTCACGACCTTTTTGGATATTCACGGCAGTCGAGAGCTTCACCTCTACGGCTGAGCCGATGTCGTCTGCGTGTTACTTTGTCTTTTTGCTTCCGTCACGCTTCATGCAGAGCAGTAGCACCGTACCGATCAGGGGGAACAGTGCCGCGACGAGCATACCGACCTTCAAGCCGATCTCCTCGACCGTTCTGCCGGAGGTCAGGCTCTGCTCGATCGCGAACGAGCTTACAGAGACCTTATCGACGATCACACCGAGGAGCTGAGGTGCAACAGAGCCGCCCATATCACCGCTTGCCGCCATGAGTGCGTAGGCGGCGACACCGGGTGACGGTGCTTTTTCCTCCATAAGTATGAGCGTACCGGGCCAGAGCATGGACGTGCATATACCCATGCAGATGCAGGCGATGAACGACGGAACGACGAACGGTGACAGACCTGCGATAACGTAGCAGACGGTCGCGCCGATCATACTGACGAGGAGGGTCTTTCGTGTATTCGGGGAATATTTAGCAAAGAGGACTCTCGTTGTGGCGAGCAGGAGCGCGAAGACCGCGAGACCGAGTATGTCGCCGACCGCCTTGGGGATACGGAGCGCACTTTCCATGTAGCTCGAGATCCAGTTCGTCATGGTGTTTTCGGCGGCACTTCCGAGGAATCTGCAGACCGCGCAGAGGAGGAGCACACGCCGCTGTCCGCGCTTTCCGCTGCCCTCGTCGGAGGAGCTTACGTCCATATCGGGTATAGTCGAGGTAAAGAACAGGAACGAGGAGATGAGCGGAAGGATCGCAAGCACCGCGGTAAGGTACATCCAGTTTTCCGTACCGAATATCGCGAAGAAGACGGAGCTTATTATGACCGCGCTGACTACGCCCCAGCCGTAGAGTGAATGGAGCATACTCATATCCTTTTCGGGATGCTCTGAGGGGATCGCCGCGATGAGCGGACTGAGAAGCACCTCACTGAGACCTGCGGCAACGGAGAATATCACAGTACCGAACACGAGCCACGGGAAGGCATTATCGGGAAACACGTTCGGGAGTATCGCATATATGAGCATACCCGTCGTAGTGAGGAGAGGCATGAGGCACACGGTACGACGGATGTTGAAGTGCTTCGAGAAGAAGGTAAAGACGAAGTCTATCAGCATCTGCGTACAGAAGTTGACGAGGACGAGCGTTCCGAGCAGGGTGTAGGATATACCGTACATATCGTGGAAGGTCAGAAAGAGCATCGACGGCAGCACGAATACCGACGACATAGATAGGTAGGCAAAGTAGCAGGACAGCCTTGTTCGTTTGTAATTCGGTGATGACATTTTTTCTCCTTTGTGGCAGCTTGCACTGTCGGCGCAGACTTGCGCGAATTTTGTTCGGTGTATTATAGCACACGTGAGGGAAAAAAACAAGAGGAAAAAAAGAGTCGGCGCACGCGAAGTCGAAGGTCGAAAGAGAACTCGCGACGATGTAGAAAGGGTGGAGCGTTAGGAGTGGAGTTGACGAGACGACTTGGTCGCACGTTTACATTGTCGTGGGATCACTTTCATTCCAAATTGCACGAACGCCGATTCATGCCCACCGCTTCAGGCGGTGGAATTTACGAAAAGTGCCTTGACAGGGATGAGGGGATGTAGTATAATAAAAGGTAATTATCCGTATAAGTAAGAAAGGAATTATAGATCATGGCAGACTGGATCGTTGATAAGAAAGACGTTACCTCGACCGTGGACGGCGACTTCATACTGTATAAGAACCGTCCCCTCGTTCGCGAAGACAATGTTATATGCTACGGCAATGTATCCGACAAATATATATTGAAGATGATAGTCATGTCCGAGACCGAATATAAGGGAAGCCGCATACCCGATGCGGTCTACCTCCAGCTTCTCCGCACCGATACCGAGCTTTCCCCAAAGGAACGTGTCGTGCAGGAGGCAATGAAGAACGGTCTGTATGAAGCCCTCGACCTCGGCGTAGCGTGGCTCGAACGCTACCTCAGACAGGACTCATGACACACCCAAGCTAACATATACGACCATACCGCATCACCGCATCGACACAAAAACGTCCGAGGACTACAGTAGAGTCTTCGGACGTTTCTCTGTTCGTATCAAGCGGATGGCGGGAATCGAACCCGTAACTCAGGCTTGGGAAGCCGGCGTTTTACCACTAAACTACACCCGCGTGTGGTGTACAGCCTTCGTACACCACGTATATTATAGCACACCTATCGAGCGACTGTCAAGGTCAGATCGAAATTTTTTCGCGCACCAGTCCCTCGACCGTGTCCGCAAGCAGACGTATGTCGGACATCGTATTGAAGTACGACACGCTGACCCTCACCGAACCCTCGTCGTAGCTCCCGACCGTGCGGTGCGCGAGCGGAGCGCAGTGATACCCTGTCCTCACACATATCCCACGTGCGGCAAGTGCCGCGCCGACCTCTGCCGGAGAACGTCCGTCTACGCCGAAGCCGAGCGTCGAGCCGATGCTCTCACCGTACACCGCAACACCGTCAAGTGAGCGCAGACGCTCCGCAAGCTCAAAGGTCAACGTAGCCTCGTGAAGCTCTATCTCCTCCGCTCCCGCCTGACGGACGAAGCGCATACCCGACAGAAGTCCGGCTATTGCCGGAAGAGGAAGAGTACCTGCCTCAAGCCGCTCGGGAAGCTCCTCCGGCATAGTCGAATCAAGCGAACGTATACCGGCACCGCCCTCGAGGAGCGTTCTGTACACCGTTTCCTTTTCGGACGATATGAGCATACCGACCCCCATCGGGGAGTACAGTCCCTTGTGACCCGGCATACAAAGAGCCGTTATCCCCATTTTTCCGACGTCGAGCGGAAGCTGTCCGGCACTTTGCGCGGCATCGACGACAAGATCTATCCCACGCTCCGCGCAAAGTCGCCCGATACGCTCGAGCGGCAGGACGTGCGAACAGATATTCGAGCGATGTGTCGCCACTATCATTCCGGTCTCGGGACGAAGTCGTCCTTCGATATCGAGGATGGTCGCCTCCTCGTCACCCGAAGCGTCGTACAGCTCAAGCTCGACCGTACCCTCGTTTGCGAGGGCGCACAGCGGACGATAGGTCGCGTTGTGTGCGTAATTATCGAGCAGGATATGCTCCCCGACGTGCGCCAGTCCCTTTATCGCGAGGTTCAGGGCGTGGGTGGCGTTTTCGGTAAAGACGACCCTGTCGGGGAGTGCGCCGAACATTTCGGCAGCCTCGACGCGGCAGTCGTACACAAGCTCTGCGGCGGCGTTCGAGAGCCTGTGTGAGCCTCTGCCCGGGTTACCGCCGATCCGTCTCATGCAATCGACGACGGCACGGACGACGGACGGCGGCTTCGGGTAGGTCGTCGCGGCGTTATCGAGGTAGATGCTCTTCATTTTCCGCCCCTCCCTATCACGTCACCGTAGGAGATGTTTCGTTTATCGAGCAGTGCTACTGTTCTGTCAACGTCACCGCAGCCGAGGCGCAGACCGACCGAGCAGCCGTGTCCGGTGACAGACGGATCTATCGACACGACCTGTGTGTCGATACGCTCGAGGGCGGCGGCACGTCGCGCTCTCTCCGCCGCTGTACGTGTTTTCATTGCGATGATGCAGTCTGGCATATTATCATTCCTTTCACGCTCCGTATGGCTCACATACAGTATATGTCTCCCCCTCCCTCTCCGCCACAAGCAGGTCGGCTGAGCCGACAGGCGGTCATCGGGTCGGCTGAGCCGACAGGCGGTCATCGGCGTACTTTCAGTTTGGATCGAAAGATATCCCACGATGGTAGAGTTTGTGCAGCTCTGTCTGCTGACGGCTCGTTTTGTCATATTCGTGCGGTCTGAGCCGACAGGCATGAATCGGGTCGGCTGAGCCGACAGGCGGTCATCGGCGTACTTTCAGTTTAGGTTGAAAGATATCCCACGACAATATTATTTGTGCAGCTCTGTCTGCTGACGGCTCGTTTTGTCGTATTCGTGCGGTCTGCATAAGACAAGGCTTCAGCCGACATTTTTTTCGAATATTCTCTTGCAATAGACGACCTGTGGTGGTATAATATAGCGTAGATGAATATCGAAACGCCATATAGAGCTGTGCGACGGATGCGGAGCTTCTCGAAGCTCCGATAAACTGCATACAGAGAGCGGAGGACGGTAGGCTGTGATCGTCCGCTGTAGTCCCGATCGTGCCTTCACTCTATTGCAGCCTCTGCTACGGCACGGCTGCGGCGGATCGGGTGAGCTGTCCGCACTCACGCGCCACTTAGCCCGATACGTTCGGACACGTTACAGTCCTTCAAGAGTCGCACCACGCTGTCGGTGCGGAATTCGGGTGGTACCGCGGTCTTTATACCGTCCCTTTGTTCGGACACAGTTCGAGTAAAAGGGCTTTTTTATTTTCGCAGTACCACACCTATATATCTATACAGGGAAACATTCAGAAAGGATAGATAAATATGAGAGAGACCCTTGAAAAGATAAAAGTTGAGGCGATGGAGGCTCTTTCAGCCCCACGCGCCAATATCGAGGAGCTTCGTATCAAGTATCTCGGTAAAAAGGGTGAGCTGACCGCCGTGCTTCGCGGCATGGGCAAGCTCACCGCCGAGGAGAGACCTGTTATCGGTCAGCTTGCAAACGATATCCGCTCGGAGATCGAAGCAAAGATCGAGAGCCTGACCGCAGAGCTTCGCGCACGTGAGACCCAGAGAAAGCTCGAAGCCGAGGCTCTTGACGTCACAGTTCCGGGAGAGCGTATAGCGACCGGACACTTCCATCCCCTCTCGCTCGTTCAGCGTCAGCTCGAGGAGATATTCCTCGGTATGGGCTACTCCATCGTTGACGGTCCCGAGGTCGAGCTCGACTACTACAACTTCCAGGCACTGAACATCCCGAAGGATCACCCCGCACGTGATACTCAGGACACCTTCTACATCACCGACAATATCCTCCTCCGTTCGCAGACCTCCCCCGTTCAGGCGCGTACAATGGAGAAGCAGAAGCCCCCAATAAAGATCATCTCCCCCGGGCGCGTATACCGCTCCGATGCGGTCGATGCTACCCACTCCCCTCTCTTCCATCAGGTCGAGGGTCTCGTGGTCGATCGCGGTATCACTATGGGCGACCTGAAGGGTACGCTCGAGATGTTCGCAAAGACCATGTTCGGTGAGAACACCGAGATACGCTTCCGCCCGCACCACTTCCCGTTCACCGAACCCTCTGCCGAGGTCGATGTCTCCTGCTTCGTCTGCGGCGGCAAGGGCTGCCGTCTCTGCAAGGGCGAGGGCTGGATCGAGGTGCTTGGCGCAGGTATGGTACACCCGAACGTGCTTCGTATGTGCGGTATCGACCCCGAGGTCTACAGCGGCTTTGCGTTCGGTATGGGCGTTGAGCGTATCGCGATGCTCAAGTACCGTATAGACGATATGCGTCTTCTCTACGAGAACGACGTTCGCTTCCTCGACCAGTTCTGATATTCTATCAGTTCTGATATCCTAATCAAATAGCGCAAATAGCGTCGTAAGACGTACACACCATATACGTATGTCACGAACAAAATAAAGATTCCGAAAAGTGAGGTCTATGCTATGTTTGTTATCGGTATCGCAGGCGGCACGTGCAGCGGAAAGAGCACACTTACAGAAAAGCTCGCAGAGCATTACGGTGACAGCTGCACTGTCATGCACATGGATTCCTATTTTCGTCATCCCTCAATAACCACCATCGCACCGATCACGGGTATCGAGTACGTTGAGCATAACCATCCCGATGCCCTCCGTCTCGATGAGCTGTACCGCGATTTCGACGCGGCTCTCTCCTCCGATGCACAGCTCGTCATAATAGAAGGTCTCTTTGCGCTGTACCTCCCCGAGATACGCGAACGTCTCGATCTGAAGATATTCGTCGATCTCGACAGTGACGAACGTCTCGTTCGACGTATCAAGCGGTTCATGGCAAAGGGGCAGACGATGGAGGAGGTCACCGACCGCTATATCGATACGGTGCGCTTCCGTCATAACGAGCTTATCGAGCCTACGAGATGGCACGCCGACCTCGTAGTCAACGGCACGTTCGGTGAACGCACCACCGACCTCATCGAAGCATACGTCGATCAGATGCTCTGATGCTACATAAATAAAGAAAGGTTGATTCTATACCATGCAGCTTTCCATGAAATGGCTTGCTGACTATACCGATGTCAGCGATATTACTATAAAGGATTACTGCGACCGGATGACCATGTCCGGAAGCAAGGTCGAGGGCTACGAAACGCTCGGCGCGGATATCTCCGGTGTCGTCTGCGGACGTATCCTCGAGATAACACGTCACCCGAACGCAGAACGTCTCGTTATCTGTAAGGTAGACGTCGGAGAGGATGCACCGATACAGGTCATCACCGCCGCAACGAACGTCTTCGAGGGCGCACTCGTCCCCGTCGCACGTGACGGCGCACACCTCCCGGGTGACGTAAAGATCAAAAAGGGCAAGCTCCGCGGCGAGGTCTCCGAGGGTATGTTCTGCTCTATCGCCGAGCTTGGTCTCACGCTCCACGATATGCCCGGTGCTATCGAGGACGGTATCCTCATCCTCGGTCATGTCGGTCTTGACGATATACCGCTCGGCGCGGACATGGTAGAGGCTCTCGGTCTCCGCGACACGGTCGTCGAATTCGAGATCACCTCGAACCGCCCCGACTGTCTCTCCGTCATCGGTCTTGCACGTGAGTCCGCTGTGACCTTCGGTAAGCCGCTCACCCTCCCCTCCCCGAAGCACGTCTACGGTAATGCAGACTCCGGTGAGGATATCTCCGATTACCTGAACGTTCGTATCACCGACACGGAGCATTGCTATCGTTATTCTTCACGTGTCGTAAAGAACGTCAAGATCGCTCCCTCTCCGCTGTGGCTCCGCATGAAGCTCCGCTCCTCCGGCGTTCGTCCCATAAACAATATCGTTGACATCACCAACTACGTCATGCTCGAGTACGGTCAGCCGATGCACGCCTTCGACTACCGTTGCCTTGACGGTGCCTCCATAAACGTCCGTAAGGCAGAGGACGGCGAGAGCTTCCGCTCCCTCGACAGCGTAGCTCACACCCTCGACTCCACCATGCTCGTTATCGCAGACGACAAAAAGGCAGTAGCTTTGGCAGGTATCATGGGCGGCGAGAACAGCGAGATCACCGATGACACTACCACCGTCGTATTTGAATCCGCAACGTTCCATCCCGGAAACGTCCGCGTTACCGCAAAGAAGCTCGGTATGCGTACCGAGTCCTCCGCACGCTTCGAAAAGGGACTCGACTGCGAGAACACGATGCCGGCTCTCGACCGTGCCTGTGAGCTGATCGAGCTGCTCGGTGCAGGTGAGATCGTCTCCGGCACTATAGACGTTTACCCGACCAAAAAGGAAAAGGCTATACTTCCCCTCGAGCCTGAGCGCATCAACAGCTTCCTCGGTGTGTCTCTCACACGTGAATACATGGCAGACACCCTCCGCAAGCTCGAATTCGAGGTATCGGACGACCTTTCCACCGTCACCGTACCGTTCTTCCGTGATGACGTCCGCTGCATGAACGACCTTGCGGAGGAAATAATCCGTATGTACGGCTACAACGAGATCCGCTCTACCCTCTCCAACTCCGCAAGCCCGACAGTAGGCGCGAGAACGGAGCGTCAGAGCTTTGACGTCACCCTCCACGACGACCTTGTCGGCATGGGCTTTGACGAGATCGAGACCTTCTCGTTCGTCTCCCCCTCCTGCTACGACAGGATACGTCTTCCGGCAGACGACAGCCGCCGTCACTGTGTCGTCATCTCGAACCCTCTCGGTGAGGATACGTCCGTCATGCGTACCACCGCACTTCCGTCGATGCTCAAGGTGCTGTCCGACAACTACAGTGTCAAGAACCGCGATATGCTCCTCTTCGAGAACGCAAGAGTGTACCTCCCGACGACCGAGAACGAGCTTCCGAGCGAGCCCTCACGTCTGACCCTCGGCTTCATCTCGAACGATGACAGTGTCGGCTTCTACCGTATGAAGGGCTACGTTGAAGCTATACTCTCCATCGCCGGAGTCTCGAACGTGACCTATAAGAGCTGCAAGACCGAGCCTACGTTCCACCCGGGCAGATGCGCTAAGGTCTTCACGGGTGACGTTTGCCTCGGTATCTTCGGTGAAGCACATCCCGAGACTGCCGAGAACTACGGTATCGGCTGTAAGGTATACCTTGCGGAGCTTGCACTTGATGCTATCTACGATGCACGTCGTACAGAGATACACTACGTCTCCATCCCGAAGCACCCCGCTATCGAGCGTGACTTCTCGTTCGTATGTGACGAGGCAGTCGAAGCCGGCTCTGTTGCAGCTGTCATAAAGGGAGCGAGCGGTCTCGTTTCGAGCGTTGAGCTGTTCGATATCTACCGCGGACCGCAGGTCGGCGAGGGCAGAAAGAGTATGTCCTATGCCGTGATGCTTCGCGGAGAGGACAAGACGCTCACCGATGTTGAGGCAGACGAAGCGGTCTCCGCTATCCTTGCCGCTCTCGAGCGTGAGCTGAACGTAAAGCTGAGATAAGCACAGGCTATAATATAAATATTGAAAGGACATTCGATCATGCTGACCTATCCCATGACCATTGCAGGTCTAAAGCGCGCATTGCCGATCTGTCCGTTGAACGACAGTCTCTCGATCGGTGCGTTCGTCATCTTCGGCGATCCGGAGCTTACGACCGCGACTGCGGCAGCTCTCCTCGAGCGTGCGCCCGAGTACGACTACATCATAACAGCGGAGGCAAAGGGCATTCCGCTGGCTCACGAAATGGCACGTTTAGCCGGAAACCGCAAGTACTTCGTTGCACGTAAAAAGGCAAAGGCGTATATGACCGGCGTATTCGAGGTAAAGGTGCATTCCATCACCACGGCAGGTGAGCAGAGCCTGTTTCTCGACAAGGCGGATGCGGAGCTGATGAACGGCTCACGTATCCTCATCGTTGACGATGTAATATCCACCGGAGAGTCGCTTGCGGCAGTCGAGCAGCTCGTCACGGCAGCAGGAGGAAACATCGTCGGACGTATGGCGATCCTTGCCGAGGGTGATGCTCAGACCAGAAGTGACCTCGTATACCTCGAAAAGCTCCCTCTGTTCCACCCCGACGGAACCGTCATCGAGGGGACTGTACATTGACATAGACCTATCTAGGGCGTGTTTGAAAAAAGTCAATACGCACAGATAGCGGAGCTTTTTGCGCTATACTTCAGAATTTCCCCTTGAAATACGAAGTATTCCTGCGGAAAAATTCTTCGTCTATCACAAAAATCTCTCGCTCCTGTACATATCTCCTTCTTTTTCAAACAGCACCTAAAAAACGGAGAGATCGTGTGGTCTCTCCGTTTTTTTTGCGGTGATATGGAATGTTTTTCGGTCATATCCTATAGGACATTCGCGATGTCCCGAAAAGTTACCGACCAAAACGCGATCCTCGTAAGGTCTCGGCTCTGTTTTGCAGTACGTCATTTTTATGTAATGACATTATAACAATTCGGACATTGACAAATATTCCTCGGTGGTATATAATTATATGGTAACGTAAAGCTACTTTACCCTGTCCGCAGTGCGGACATACATAATATCAACACGGCATAAGACCGCTAAAACGGAGGTATGATCTATGACAAACACCGAACACGGCGGGATATCGATCGAACTCGAGCACATCTTCCCGATAATCAAAAAATGGCTGTATTCAGAAAAGGAGATATTCCTGCGTGAGATAACCTCGAACGCCTGTGACGCCATAACCAAGCTGCGCCGACTCATCTCTCTCGGTGAAGCTAAGGATATCACCCTTGATGACGCGAAGATCCGTGTCATCCTCGACAAGGACGCCTCTACCATAACCGTCATCGACAACGGTATCGGTATGACCGAGGAGGAGGTCAAGAAATACATATGTCAGATCGCGCTCTCGGGCGCACTCGATTTTATCCAGAAGTACGAGGGTGAGAACGCCGAAGCAGACCAGAGCGGCATAATCGGTCACTTCGGTCTCGGCTTCTACTCCGCCTTTATGGTGAGCGACACCGTTGACGTCGTTACCCGTTCGTACACCGGCGCACCCATGGTCAAGTGGACGTGCGGCGAGGACGGAAGCTACGAGATACAGAACGACTACGACGATGAGGAAGGATACGTTCCGGCAGACGGCTTCGGTACGGCTGTCGTCATGCACATAAACGATGAGGGCAAGGAGTTCCTCACCGGCTATCGTCTCCGTGAGGTGCTTGAAAAGTACTGTGCGTTCATGCCCGTTCCGATATTCTTCGAGGAGGTCGGCGCGGATACCGAAAAGGAAGAGAAAAAGGACGGTGAGGAGGAAAAAGCTCCCACACCGATAAACGATACCGAGCCTCTTT